>NZ_JBSHDN010000157.1:0-15864 GCF_053616335.1 Nocardiopsis sp. NPDC055824 | reverse complement strand
GCGCGCCGACAGGGTGGGGCCGGCGGGGAGGGACTCCCGGCCGGCCCCTCGCCGGGCGGCGCGCGGTCGGATCAGTCCCGGGCCCGCCCCGGCTCCGACAGCGCCCGGTGCAGGATGTAGGGCAGCAGCCCGCCGTGGCGGTAGTAGAGCTGTTCGCGGGAGGTGTCCACCCGGGCCCGCACGGTGAACTCGGTGACCCGGCCCGTGCGCAGGTGGCGGGCGGTGACGGACAGGCGCTCGGGGACCTCGTCGCGGCCCTCCAGCCCCGTGACGGCGTACTCCTCCTCCCCCGTCAGCCCGAGGCTCCCGGCGCTGTCGCCGTCCTCGAACTGGAGGGCGAGCACGCCCATGCCCACCAGGTTGGAGCGGTGGATGCGCTCGAAGGACTCGGCGATGACCGCGCGCACGCCCAGGAGCGAGGTGACCTTGGCGGCCCAGTCCCGGGAGGAGCCCGTGCCGTACTCCCGGCCGGCGATGATCAGCATCGGCTGCCCGCGGTCGCGGTGGCGGTCGGCGACGGCGTGGACCTCGCCGACCGTGCGCTCGTCGCCGTCGGGGCCGAGATCGACGGCGCTGCCGCCCGGCAGGCCGGGGGTCATCGCGTTGCGGAGCCGGGGGTTGGCCAGGCCGCCGAGTTTCATCACCTGCCAGTTGCCCCTGCGCGAGGCGTAGGTGTTGAGGTCGGGCGCCTCCACGCCGCGCTCGCGGAGGAACCGTCCGGCGGGGCTGTCGGCGGGGATGCGCCCGGCCGGGCAGAGGTGGTCGGTGGTGACGGAGTCACCGAGGACCTGGAGGGCGCGGGCGCCCACGATGTCGCCGTGCGCCCCCTCCGCGCCCCGCTCCGCCGCCAGTTCCAGGAACGGGGGGCGCTGCAGGTACACGGAGTCGGGGTCCCAGTCGAACCGGGCGCCCCCGGGCGCGGTGAGCCCCCGCCAGTTCTCGTCGCCGTCGAAGAGGGTGCCGTAGACCTCGGTGTACATCGACGGTTCGATGCCGGCGGAGACCACCTCCTCGATCTCGGCCTCGGTGGGCCACAGGTCGGCCAGCATGACCGGCTCGCCGTCCGGGCCGGTGCCGAGCGGGTCGGCGGTGAGGTCGACGCGGGTGGTCCCCGCCAGGGCGAAGGCGACCACGAGCGGGGGCGAGGCGAGGAAGTTCAGGGAGACGTCGTTGTTGACGCGGCCGTCGAAGTTGCGGTTGCCCGAGGTCACCGAGGCGGCCACCAGCCCCCTGTCCTCGACGGCGGCCGCCGCCCCGGGCGCCAGCGGCCCGGAGTTGCCGATGCACGTCATGCACCCGTACCCGACCAGGCCGAACCCCAGCTTCTCCAGGTCGCGCATCAGGCCGGCGCGCTCCAGGTAGTCCACGACCACGCGGGAGCCGGGGGCCAGGCTGGTCTTGACCCACGGTGCGACGCCCAGTCCGCGCCGGACGGCGTTGCGGGCGAGGAGGCCGGCGGCGACCATGACGGCGGGGTTGGAGGTATTGGTGCACGAGGTGATGGCGGCGATGGCGACGGCGCCGTCGCGCGGCCCGGACGCGTCGGGCCCCTCGGCGGGCGCGGGCTCCTCGGCACGGCCCAGCTCGGCGAGGGCGGCGCGCACCGCCTCGCCGGTCCCGGCCAGCTCGACCCGGTCCTGCGGTCTGCGCGGTCCGGCCAGGCTCGGGGTGATCCCGTCCAGGTCGACGACGAGGGTCCGGTCGAAGCACGGCCTGCGGTCGGGGTCGTGCCACAGGCCCTGCTCCTTGGCGTAGGCCTCCACCAGCCGCACGTGGTCCTCGCGGCGCCCGGTCAGGCGCAGGAACTCCAGGGTGCGGTCGTCGACGGGGAAGAGCGCGGCGGTCGAGCCGAACTCCGGGCTCATGTTGGCCAGGGTGCACCGCGTGGCGACGCCGGTGGCGCCGACCCCGGCGCCGAAGAACTCCACGATGCTGCCGACCACGCCCAGGCGCCGCATCCTCTCGGTGACGGTGAGCACGAGGTCGGTCGCGGTGACGCCGGGCCGCAGCTCGCCGACCAGTTCCACGCCGACCACCGGGGGGATGAGCAGGGAGACCGGCTGGCCCAGCACGGCCGCCTCGGCCTCGATGCCGCCCACGCCCCAGGCCAGCACGCCCAGCCCGTTGACCATGGTGGTGTGGGAGTCGGTCCCGGCGACGGTGTCGGGGAGGGCCAGGCCGTCGCGCACCTCGACCACGCGGGCCAGGTGCTCGACGTTGATCTGGTGCATGATGCCGGCGCCGGGCGGGACCACCTCGAGCGTGCTCAGCGCCCGCTGTCCCCACTTGAGGAACCGGTAGCGCTCGGCGTTGCGCTCGTATTCGCGCCGGACGTTGAGGCGGGGGGCGTCGGGGCGGGCGAAGAAGTCGGTGGACACCGAGTGGTCGACCGTCAGCTCGGCGGGGATAGCGCCGTCGACGGCACCCGGGTCCCCGCCGCGTTCGGCGACCGCGTCGCGCAGCGCGGCCAGGTCGGTCAGGACGGGCACGCCGTTGGTGTCGTGCAGGAACACCCTGGAGGGGTGGAAGGCGATCTCGTGGGTGCCGGTGCGCCCCTCCGCCACTGCCGCGATGTCGGCCCCGGTGACCAGGTCGCCGTCCTCGTGGCGCAGGAGGTTCTCCAGCATGATCTTGTGCGCGAGGGGCAGCCGTTCGGTTCCCGGCACCGCCCCGATGTGGAAGTACTCCGCGCCGCCCGCCGCGGACCCCAGCCTCCGGCGGCTGCGGTGTGAATCGATCGACATCAGTCCTCCTAGCCTATAGGCTACATGATGTCAGAAGTCAGGAGAGGCCGATATCCTGCCTCCTCAGGGAGGACGACGTTCGTGACGACGAAGCCGGTTTTCAGCAAGAGCCAGTACGCCTACGAGGAGATCAAGCAGCGCATCCTCGCCGACGAGCTGCACCCCGGGGCGGCGCTGAGCCAGGAGGGCATCGCGGCCGAACTGGGCGTCTCGACCACGCCCGTGCGCGAGGCGCTCAAGCGCCTGGCCGCCGAGGGGCTCATGACGCTGGAGACGCACCGGGACGCGCGGGTGACGGAGCTGTCCTTCGAGGAGGCGCAGAGCCTGTACGAGGTCCGCTCGCACGTGGACCCCCTGGCCGCCGGGTGGGCGGCCCAGCGCCGCACCGGCGCCGACGTCGAGGCGATCCGCCGCGCGCTGGACGCCCTGGACCCGCTGACCGGCACGTCCGGCATCCAGGCGCTGAACGCGCACCGCGACTTCCACCGCGCCGTGTACCGCGCCTCCCACAACGAGCCCATGATCGGCATCCTGGACAGCCTGTGGGACAAGGCCGACCGCTACCGCCAGTTCACCCTGCGGCACCGCGCCGGGTCCGCCTCCGAGGACGCGCGCGTGCGCGGTGAGCACCGGGCGCTGGCGGAGGCGGTGATCGGCGGCCAGAGCGGGACCGCCGAGGAGGTCATGCGCGGGCACATCGAGCAGAGCCTGGGCCGGCAGGCCATGGAGGCCCTGCGCCCGGGGGCGGCCCCCGCGCGCTGACCGGGCGGGCCCGGCCCCGCCGACGTGGCGACCGCCCCGGAGATCCCCGGGAAGGCCCTCGCCGTCGGCAGGGTCCTTCCCGGGTCGGGCAGGGCGGGGACTCAGTCCTCGCCGTGGCCCTTCGGGAGGAGGCGGATGACGGGGATCGTGCGGTCGGTGGCCCGCTCGTACTCCGCGAACCCCGGTGCGGCGGCGGTGATCTTCGCCCAGACGCGGTCGCGTTCGCTTCCGGCGAGCTCCTCGGCAGTGACGGCGAGCTCCTCCCCCGCGACGACCACGCGCACCCGGTCGGGGGCGGCGGCCAGGTTGCGGTACCAGACCGGGTGCCTGGCCGCCCCGGCGGCGGAGGCCACAATCGCATAGGAGTCCCCGTCCAGGGGGAAGTAGGCCACCGGAGTCTGCCGCTCCTGCCCGCTCTTGCGGCCGACGGTGACCAGGACGAGCGCGTTCATCCCGTCCGGTCCGCTGCCGCCGGCGCGGATGTCGGCGATCACGTCCTCGTTCATCCGCCGCATCTGCTCGGCGGGCGGCAGCTGGGCGCCGCGGGTGCCCTCGGGTGTGTCGAAGCTCAAGGTGACTCCTTCTCGTTGTGTCGTCGCGGTGTCGGCGGGCCGACGTCGCGGGACGGGCCGCCGGACGGCGGCGGGGCGGTCTCAGTCCAGGGCCGGGTAGTCGGTGTAGCCCCGCTCGCCGCCGGAGTAGAAGGTGGCCCGGTCCGGGGCGTTGAAGGGCCCGTCGGCGGCCAGGCGCGCGGGCAGGTCGGGGTTGGCCAGGAACAGGGCCCCGAAGGAGACCAGGTCCGCGGTGCCGTCCGCCACCAGGTCGACCGCGTCCGGACCGGTCGGGACGCCGGAGCCGGTGGCGGGGTTGAGGATGAACGTGTTCGGCCACGCGGCGCGCAGCCGGTCGGTGAGCGCGCGGTCGGCCTGCTCCGCCAGGTGCAGGTAGGCCAGGTCCAGCTCGGCCAGCCCGTTCACCAGGGGCAGGTAGGTCCCGGCCAGGTCCGCGTCGTCGGTGATGTCGTTGAACGTGCCGCCGGGCGAGAGGCGGATGCCGGTGCGGTGCGGGCCGATCGCCCCGGCCACCGCCCGGGCGACCTCCAGGGGGAGCCGGATCCGGTTCTCGACGGAGCCGCCCCACCGGTCCGTGCGGAGGTTGGCGTTGACCGACAGGAACTGGTGGAGCAGGTACCCGTTGGCGCCGTGGACCTCGACCCCGTCGAACCCGGCGTCGATCGCGTTGCGCGCCGCGTCGGCGAAGTCCCGGACCGTCCGGTGGACCTCCTCGTCGGTCAGCTCCCGGGGGGTGACGAACTCCGCCGCCCCCTGGTGGGTGTAGACCTTCCCCCGCGCCCTGACCGCGGAGGGCCCCACCGGCGCCAGGCCGTCGGGCAGCACGTCGGGGTGCCCGATCCGGCCGGTGTGCATCAGCTGGGCGAAGATCACCCCGCCCTCGGCGTGGACCGCGTCGGTCACCGCTCTCCACGCCCGGACCTGCTCGGCCGAGTGCAGCCCGGGGGTGTTGGTGTACCCCTGACCGA
Organism: Nocardiopsis sp. NPDC055824; assembly: GCF_053616335.1. NCBI lineage: Bacteria > Bacillati > Actinomycetota > Actinomycetes > Streptosporangiales > Nocardiopsidaceae > Nocardiopsis > Nocardiopsis sp. NPDC055824. The sequence goes on along the minus strand of NZ_JBSHDN010000157.1, from coordinate 10,818 downwards.
CGGCCGAGGGCTGGGTGCCCTCGGTGACGATCAGGCCGGCGCCCGCGCGCTGGGCGTAGTACCGGGCGGTCAGCGCCGTCGGGATCCGCTCCGGCTCCCGGGCGCGGCTGCGCGTCATGGGCGCCATCACGATCCGGTTCCTCACCTTGGTACCGGCCAGCTCGTGGGGGTCGAACGCCGTGGGCATGCCCTTCTCGCCTTCACTCGCCGCGGAGCCGGGGCCGCCCGCTCCGCGATGTCTGTCGTCCGGCCGAGTAAACCACCCCGCGGGCCGGCCCCGCCTCGGCGAGCACCGTGTGCTCCTGCTTCCGTCCGCCCTCGGCAGGCGGGGGCCGGTGGCGCGGTCGGCGCCCCGACCTCTCGTGGCGGACCGGCCGGGGCGCCGCTCGACGCGGTGGTAGGTTCCACTGGTCAGGAGACCGCGGTGGCGTCGGGTGCGAACCCGCCTCGCGCCCGTGTCCACCCCGCGGCCCGCCAGGGGCCGCTCCAGGAGAGGACCCCGTGTCCGGTCGCCCCGTCCCCACCGAGATCTCGGACCTGCCCTACGCCGAGGACCTGCGCCCCTTCAGCATGGAGCAGCTGCACGACGACCCCCACGAGGGCGTCCACTTCGACGGCGGCGGGTTCGACCGGGTCCACCTCACCGGCGCCCGGTTCATCGAGAGCGCCTTCACCTCCGCCCGGTGGAGCGGCGGGAGCCTGCGCCGGTGCAGGTTCACCGACGTGTGGCTGCACACGGTGCGCGTGACCGGCACCGACATCGCGGAGTCCGTCTGGCTCGACAGCAGCATCGTGGACAGCGTGTTCGCCGGCGCCGCCTCCTTCGACTGCGAGGTCCGGCGCGTGGTCTTCTCCTCCTGCAAGCTCGACGGGGTGAACTTCAGGGCCTCGCGCATGGACGACGTGGTGTTCGAGGACTGCGTCCTCACCGACGTGGACTTCGGCGGGGCGTCCCTGTCCCGGGTCTCCTTCCCCGGCTCCAGCCTGCGGAAGGTGCACCTGGCCAAGGCGAAGCTGCGCGAGGTGGACCTGCGCGGGGCGGTCGACCTCGACCTGACGTCGGGCTTCGAGTCCCTGGCCGGCGCGATCGTCACCCGGGGCCAGCTGATCGCGCTCGCCCCCGCCCTCGCCGCGAGCACGGGGATCTCCGTCCGGGACGAGTGAGCGCCTCGGGCCTTCGCGAGAACGGGCCCGTGTCAGTGGACCGAGGATCAAGAAAGTGGTCACTCCCGGCCAAGGACGTTTCCGGGAGAACCCGTCAAGCTTGAGGGGCCCAACCACCGAACGAACGGATCCCCCCGTGCGACTGCTCAGGAAAAGCCTCGCCACCGCCACCGCCACCCTCGCGCTCCTGGCCGGCGGCGCGATCGCCGCGGCCCCCGCCTCCGCCGCCGCCTACAACGGCGCCTGCGGAACGGGCTACAACGTCGTCAACTCTGCCCAGGTGCCCAACAACCAGGGCACCCTCTTCCTCACCTACAACAACTCCAACGGCTACAACTGCGCGGTCACCATCCGCAACAACCCGGGCGCCGCACTGCCCATGCTCGTCGGCCTGCGCAGGACCGGCGACGAGAGCTCGGCCAGGTACGACTCGGGCGACTTCACCACCTACGCCGGCCCGGTCTACGTACACGGGAGCGACACCTGCATGGACTGGACGGGCACCATCAACGGCCACCAGGTCACGAGGATCGCCACCAACTGCGGCTGAGGCGCACGGGCTCCCGGCCCGGCACGACGACGGCCCGCACCCCCGCGAGGGTGCGGGCCCCGAACGAACGGACCCGCCCCGTGCGACTGCTCAGGAAAAGCCTGACCATCGCCGTCGCGACGCTCACCCTCCTCGCGGGCGCGGCCTCCACCGCAACTCCCGCCTCCGCCGCCGCCTACAACGGTGCCTGCGGAACGGGCTACCAGGTGGTCAACTCCCTCCGGATACCCGGCAACCAGGGCACCGTCCACCTCACCTACAACAACTCCAACGGCTACAACTGCGCGGTCACCATTCCCGAGAATCCGGGCACCGCTGCCGTGGATGTCTGGCTGAACAGGGCCGGGGAGCCGACGCCGGGCCTACCCGATCCGTACCCCGGACCGGTGTACGTGGACGGGCGCGGCTCCTGCCTGGAATGGGGCGGCTCCGTCAACGGCCGCAGGGTCGACTGGCGCGACACCAGCTACGGCTGAGGCGCGCGGTTGCCCCGGCCCGGCACGACGACGGCCCGACCTGCCCGGTGTGGCCGTGCCCGGGGCCCCGGAGCCGTCTACCGGGCCGGCTCGGCCGCGGCGCCCTCCCCGCTTCCGAACACCTCCCCGACGAGCCTCCGCGTCACCTCCTGGAACTCCCCCGCCAGGGACTGCCCGGCGTCGTCCACGTAGGTCAGCGAAGCGGTCAGGGTCCTGCTGCCGTCGGGCGTGCCGTACATCAGCGCCGCGTAGCCCGCGATACCCCCGTTGTGGGTGATGACGGTGCCCCCGCCCGGGGTCTCCTGCACGAACACCCCGAGGCCGTAGCCCGCCTTGGGATGCGGCGTGCACATCTCGGCCAGGAGCGGGGCCGGCAGGAGCCTGCCGCCCAGCAGCGCGGAGACGAACACGTGGAGGTCCCGGGTGGTGGAGACCATGTCGCCGCCGCTGGAGATCCACGAGGGGTTCTGGCGGGTGACGTCGACCGTCCTCTCCTCGCCGTCCTCCTCGTACCGGTAGTAGGCGTGGGCGTGCGGTTCGGGGAGCTCCGGCCCGGTGGTCGGCACGACGGTCCCCGTCAGCCCGAGGGGGCCCAGGACCGAACGCCGCATCTCCTCGGCGAGCGGGTGGCCGGTGACCTTCTCGACCAGCAGCCTGGCCAGCACGTAGTTGGTGTTGGCGTAGCTCCAGTCCGCGCCCGGCTCGAACCGCGCCGGACTGGACAGCGACAGCTCCACCAGCTCCTCGGGCCGGTAGGTCCTGAACCGGCTCTCCACCCACTCCCGGCCCGCCCAGGTGATCCCGGGCACGACCGTGCCGTCCTCGTAGTGCTCGCCGGTGAAGTTGAAGATGCCGCTGGTGTGCTGTAGCAGCATCCGCACCGTGATCCTCCGGTCCAGCCCGAACCCGGGGAGGTGGTCGGCCACCGGGTCCTCCAGACCGAGTCTTCCCTCGGCCACCAGCTGCAGCACCACGGTCGCGGTGAAGGTCTTGGTGCTGCTGCCGATCCGGAAGTGCCCGTCGGTCGGCGGCTTCTCGGGGGAGCCCAGCTCGCGGGCCCCGGCACTGCCGGCCCACTCCCCCCGCTCGTCGTTCACGCGCATCTGGATCCCGACGAAACCGGGGCCGACGACGTCCTGGATGATCTTCTGGAGTTCCGGGCGGTCCTGCTCGGCGGAGGTGGCGGACATGGTGGTGTTCTCCTTCGACTGTCGGTACGGGACGGGGTCGGCCGGGCTACAGGCTGCGGGCGGTGGTGGCGCGGATGTGCAGGTCGGGGGCGCCGTCGTTCCTGAGGGCGTTGTGGATACGGCCGTAGGGGGTTCCGGCGTCCAGGGAGGCCGAGACGCCGGGGGCGGCGCCGATCGAGATGCTTCCGGACTCGGTGCTCAGCTCGACGGTGCCGCGCACGGCCTCGGTGACGGCGATGTCGCCCTTGGAGGTGCTGATCCGGGCGGAGCCTTCGAGGCGGGCCAGTGAGACGTCGCCGGCCAGCAGGGTGAGGCGGGCCTCGGCGGTGTGGTCGAGTTCGACCGTGGCACGGGCGGCTTCGAGGGTGATCTCGCCCAGGCGTCCGGTGCTGTGCAGCCGGGCGTCGGCGGCTTCGGCCCGGAGGGCCGAGCCGGCGGGCAGGTGGACGACGATCCGCACGGAGCCGGTGTCACCCAGGATCCGGTTCTCGGCGGGCGCGGTCCGGATGCTCAGGACCCCGTCGGCGAGGTCCACGGCGGTGCGCTCGGCGGCCTTGACGTCTCGGCTCCTGGCGGGGTCGGCGGGCAGGACCTCGACGGTGGTGTCGGCGCGGTCGGCGGCGGTGAGGCTGATGTGGGCGCCGGGGACGTCCAGGACGGCGGTGACGGGGGCGGGGGTGGTGAACGTGTGCATCGTGCTTGTCCTCCTCGTGCGGCGGATCCTTGCGACCCGCTGTTTCCGATGAAGGAAAAGCTACGTTGCATTCGCATAGTCGGCAACACCTTCGTTGCGAGAAAAACCTATAATTGCAGGTAGTTTCCGCGAAATCGTTGCTTTGGTTTTGAATCTAACGCAACAACTCCACGCCATGCATTGCAATGAATGGAAATCGAACGCTATGGCGCCACCGGCCGGGAGCCTCCGGACCTGCCGCCCTACCTGACGGTAGGTAGGGTGACGCCCGTGCTCGAACACACCTCGGTCGCGGTGACCGGCCTCAGGAAGTCCTACGGGAAGCGCCCGGTCCTCGCCGGCGTCTCCCTCGAGGTCCGGCGGGGCAGCCGCACGGTCGTCCTCGTCGCCACGGGGTTCGCGGCCTGCGGGCTCGCCCTCGGCCAAGCACGAAGGAACCGGTGACCGCCGCGCCCGGTGATCGCCGCCGGGCCCCGGGCCGACGATCCGGGCTCATCAGGCGTTCGTCGGGGCCCCGCGTCCCACGGGGCAGGGTCCCCGACGGACAGGATCCGCTTTCACGACGGCCCCTGGGCGAAGAAGCCGTAGATCCTGCTGATCCCGCCGTTCTCCAGCACCATGACGTCCCAGCCGTCGCCCACCGCAGGTTCGCCGGGCCTGCCGAAGCTCCAGTCGAAGTGGGCCAGGCCGTGGTGGGCGCGGACTTCACCGAGCCGGAACACCATGCCGGCGAACTGCTCCTGCCAGCCGGCGATGTAGGAGTCGATGGCCGACACGCCCTCGGCCACGGTTGCGGGGTCCGTGTACACCGCGTGCGGAGCGAAGACCTCGTTCCCGAGGGCACGGCGGGCCCGGGGGTCTCGCTCGTTCCAGATCGAGATGTACACGGCCGCCGTCCGGGAGACGGTCTCGGCGCTTTCCATGGTCACGGGGTTCCCCACCTCTCGTCGGATGCTTCGATCAGGACGTGGCGGTCGGGCCCGCCGTGCCCGGCAGCGGGGGCGTTCCCCAGCAGTCCGGGCGCACCGACGGAGGAACCGGGGCTGTCGCCCATGGCACAATCTTCAACGTTCATACCGGTATGAAGGTCAAGGAGCTTTCTGGTGCTGGTCGGGGAGCTGAGCCGCCGGACGGGTGTCGGTGCGCACCAACTGCGGTACTACGAGGCGCAGGGACTCCTGGAGCCGGACCGCGGCACGAACGGGTACCGCGAGTACCCCGAGGACGCCGTGGCGAGGGTGAACCAGATCAGGTCCTTGATCGACTCGGGGATGTCCACCAGGGACATCGCCTCGGTGATGCCCTGTGTGCTCGGGGAGGCCCCCGACTTCGTGAGCTGTCCCGAACTACTGGCTCTCATGCGAGCCCGCGAGGACCGGCTGACCGGGCAGATCGAAGCGCTCACGTCCTCGCGTGAAGCGCTCCGGAGCCACATCGGGAAGACCGTGACGGCCGGCCCGGGCGAGCGCCCCTGGGGACGCGGGGACTGAGCACCCGGCTTCCGGCGGACCGGCCCGGCCGCCGTCCCTACGCCCTCCTCGGGGCGGCGCAGTAGGCCGCCAGCACCGCCGCGCCCCAGACCGCCTGCGCCGCGAGCAGCGGGCCGGTCGCCCCGGCGGCGACCGCCACGAGCGCGGGCAGGCACCCGAGCACGGCGACGTCGGCCCCGGCCATCGCCCACACCAGCGGACCGAGCGGCACCGGGCCCATGGGCGTGTCCACGGCCGGCATCGCGTGCTCGATGGGACTACGGCGCGCCATCCGCAGCGCCCCCGCCGCCAGCGCCGGCGCGCACAGCAGTCCGAGGGGCCAGAGGCCGGCGCCGTCTCCCGCGACGTCCAGTCCCGCCAGCGCCAGGGCCAGCCATGAGCCGCCGAGCAGGGCGGGCAGCACCGACCGCGCCGCGAGGAGCGCGCGCGGACCCGTGCCCAGCAGCCGCGCGAGCGAGGCGTCCCCGGCGTCCCGGCGCGCCCCGGCGGTCCCCGCCGCGGCGACCGCGAGCGCACCCGCGGCGAGCACGGCCGCCACCGCCGTCGCGCCGCCGCCCGCACGCTCCGCCAGCACGGGCAGGGCGGCCGCGGCAGCCATCAGCGCGAGCCGTCCCGGCCGCCGCGCCAGCCGCCGCCAGTCCAGCCAGGCCACCGCCGCCGCGCCGCGCAGCCGCGACGGCCACGGGCGCGACCTCAGGACCCTCGACCGCCAGTGGGCGTCCTCGGCGACCAGGGTCAGCGAACCCGGGTCCATGACGACGAACGCGCCCGCCGCGAACCCCACCCGCCGCGAGGCCTCCAGCACCGCGCGGGCCGGGATGCGCGCGAGGGCCGCCCAGGCCCGTGCCGCGAGGCCGGCGGCCCCGGCGGCGGACGCGGTGGCCGCCGCCGTCCACGCCGCCGGGGGCGCCGACGCGATACCGGTGAGCACGCTCTGTCCGGGGCCGGCGCTCATGACCACCGCGGCGGCCCCCGCGACCACGAGGACGGCCACCGTCGCGACCAGCCGGCCGTCCCAGGGCTGGAACGCCTGGGCGAGGACGGCCGCCGCCGTCCCGCCCAGCGTCCACGCGACGCCCGTGACCAGGGACGCGAACAGCCGCAGCGTCAGCTCGTCGGAGGCCCCGAGTGCGCTCAGCAGCACCAGGCCGAGGACCGCGCCGAACGCGGCGCACAGCGCGGCCAGGACCACCGCCGTGCGGGTCAGCACGCTCCGGCGCGGCAGCGGCGAGAGCAGCAGCCACGCCGCGTCCGCGGCCGACACCGCCACGGGCCCGAGCCCGCGCGCGAGGACCAGGGCGCCGGCCAGCAGCAGCGCGACCAGGGCCAGGCCCGCGCCCGCCCGCGCCGGGTCGACGCCGGCGGGCACCCCCGACACCGCCCGGCCGACCGCCGGGGCCGCGAGCACCACCAGCAGTCCCAGGCCGAACAGGGTGATGTACCGGTCGGACCAGGTGCGGCGGCCGCGGTCCCCGGCACGGACGAACGCCCGGACCTGCGCCACCCCGTTCACGCGGCGGCCTCCAGGGCGATGTGCCGGGCGTCCTCGGCGAACCGCGGGTCGTGCGTCACCATGACCACCGTCCCGCCGTCGTCGGCGTAGACCGCGAGCAGCCCCGCGAGCCGTTCCCGGAAGGCCGCGTCGAGCCCGCGCTCCGGCTCGTCCAGCAGCAGCAGCCGGCTGGGGCGCAGCAGCGCCATGGCCAGGGACAGCCGCTGACGCTGCCCGGTCGACAGCGACGACGGGGCCCGGTCGGCGCAGCCGCCCAGCTCGAACAGGTCCAGGGCCGCCCCCACCTCCAGCCGCCCCGGGCCGTGCACGCCGCGCATCAGCTCCAGGTGCTCCCGCACGCTCAGTCCGGGGTACCAGGTGGGCTCGTCGCCGACCAGGGCGACCTCGCGCCAGAAGCCGGGCTCGTCCACGGGCGGCCGGCCCAGCACGCTCACGCTGCCGGAGGCGCTCTGCAGCCCGGCGAGGCAGCGCAGCAGGGTGGTCTTCCCGACGCCGTTGGCGCCGAGCACCGCCACCACCTCCCCGGGCTCGACCGTGAGGTCGACCCCGCTCAGGACCGGGACTCCGCCCAGTTCCACGTCCACACCACGGGCCACGATGATCGGTTCGCTCACCGCCCCAGCCTAGGGCGCGGGGCCGACGCGCCCGGCCGGTGCCCCCGTCCGCGGTCCGCCCCCGCGACAGCGGCCCTCCGGGAGGCGTTCCGCCCCCTGTACCCCGCCGCTCGGCGCTGCTAGCCTCGGGGCAACGACCTACCTGGTCCACAGGGGAGTCCGCGCCGTTCGGCGTGTTCGATTCCCGGAGGTAGACGTGTTCTCCATCGATGGACCAGGTCGTGCGACGGCGCTGTGGGACATGGTCGACGGGCCGATGCCGCGAGGACTGCTCGGCGTCGGCGACCCGGACCTCCACGTGGTCGACGGTGTCGCGACGATGTTCCTGGGCGGCTTCTCCACGACGTTCCGCAACCGGCTCTACCTGGCCCGTCCGGCCCCCGGCGGGGGCATGGACTCCGCGCGGTGGCTGATCGACGCCGACGCGCGCGGCCGGGCGAGGCCGATCGTCGCGGACCCTCCCCGCGACGGGTGGGACCGCGCGGGGATGCACACGCCCTCGTACGTGCCCGCCGTCGACGGCCGGCCCGCGCGCATCTACTACACCGGGCGCGCGACGGCCAGGCACTACGGCCCCCGGAGCGGCTACGCGATCGGGGTCCTGGAGCAGCGCGGGGGACGGTGGGAGCGCCGCGACGAGCCCGTCCTGCGCGGCAGCGCACCGCGGACGAGCGTGCTCGAACCGCTCGTGGTCCACCACCGGGGCCGCTACGTGATGTGGTTCCAGGCCGACCCGAACGAGATCGGACCGGGCGAGCTGCCCGACTACGAGCTCCGGGTCGCCGAGAGCGCCGACGGGATCGCGTGGTCCGCCCCGCGGGTCTTCGCCGGTCCCGACGAGGGCTTCTTCGACAACGCCGTCCACCGTGTGGGCGACCGCTGGGTCATGGTGCTGGCGAGGGGGGCGAACCTGCACAACACTCCGCGCTTCCCCGACCAGGGCCTCTGGGTCGCCACGGCCCCCGAACCGAGCCCCGTCCGCGCCGACTGGACGGCCCCGGTCCGGGTGCTGGACACGGACAGGCCCGGTGTTCCCGCGTGGATGGCGCGCGGCGTCTACGGTCCGGCGCTGCACGCCCTGGAGGGAGCGGACGGCGCCGTGCTGATGTACACGGCCGTCAGGGCCGCTCCGAAGTGGCCCGCCTTCAACCTGCGCCGGCTCCTGCGCGGACGGGCCCCGGTCGTGCCCTCCCCCTTCTACCTCGCGGTGGGGCGGTCGCGGTTGTCCGGCCCCCCGGGCGCGGTCGGGCGCTGACACCGCCGTCGCCCCGCCCGCCCGGGACCGTCCGGTCAGCTCCGCGGGCCGGGGTCCTCGCCCATCGACACCACGACCTTGCCGCGCAGCCCGCCCTTCTCCACCCTCCGGTGGGCCTCCCGCACCCTCTCCACCGGGAACACCTCGTCCACCACGGGCACGAGCCGGCCCGACTCGACGTACCGGACGAGTTCGGCCAGGTCCTCGCGTGAGGGGTTGTTGCTGAAGGGCAGGACCCTGCGGCGGTCCACGGCGGCGGACCAGAGGGTGTCGGCGGTCGACCTCAGGGGGCGCCGGGGGTCGATGGCCAGCGGGAGGTAGCGGCCCCCCGGGGCGCGCAGCCTCCGGTAGGCGCCCGGCTCGGATCCCACCACGTCGAGGACGACGTCGAACCGGCCCAGGTCCGCGGGCCCGGTCTCACGGTGGTCGAACACCTCGTGGGCGCCCAGGTCGCGGACCCAGTCGAGGTTGCGCCGCCCGGCCAGGCCGGTGACGTGCGCCCCCAGGGCCCGGCCGACCTGCACCGCCGTGCTGCCGACCCCGCCGGAGGCCCCGCGCACCAGCAGCCGCTCCCCCTCGCGCAGGCGCGCCTTCTCCACCAGTGCGGTCAGGACCGTGGTCCCCGAGGCCGGGAGCGCCGCCGCCCCGGCCGGGTCGAGGCCGGCCGGGGCCGCCACGACCCTCTCCTGCGGGACCGCGACGAAGTCGGCCGTGCTCCCGAACCCCATGTGCGGCAGGATTCCCAGCACCTCCTCCCCCACCCGCGCGGGGTCGACCCCGGGTCCCACGCCCGACACCCTCCCCGAGAAGTCGACGCCGAGGCCGCGGGGCATGCGCGAACCCATGACCCGGCGGAGGCTGCCCGCGCGGATCTCGGTCTCCCCTCCGCCCACGCTCGCGGCGTGGACCCGCACGAGCACCTCCCCCGGCCCCGGGTCGGGGACGGGCACCCGGTCGATCGTCAGGACGTCGGGCGGACCGAACCGCTCGTAGCGGACAGCGCGCATGGTGTTCACGGTGAACCTCTCCTCGTTGACGGGAATGGCCGGCCGCGCACCGCGGTTCCCCGCTACGAACGCCGGGGGCGGTGCGCGGCCTGTGCCGACTCCCCGACCAACGCACCGGGGCCGCGCCGTGATGGCCCCGGGGACACAAGTGAGAGACGGGGACATGGGGACTTCTCGGATCGGCGCACCGGCGCCGGCCACGGACCCGGACCGCCCGGCGCTCCCGCCGATGCGGCGCGACGCCGAGGACAACCGCCGACGCATCCTGCGGGCCGCCCACGAGTGCTTCCGCGAGCGCGGCCTGGACCTGCCGATGGCGGCCGTCGCCCGGCGCTCCGGGGTGGGCACGGCCACGCTCTACCGGCGTTTTCCCACCAAGGACGCCCTGGTCATGGAGCTCTTCGCGGACTCGGCCGCGCAGTACGAGAACGTGTTCGACGCGGCCCTGGCCCATGCCGACCCCTGGCGCGGCATGGAGTACGCGCTGCGGCGCTGCTCCATCCTCCAGGTGGAGGGCCGTGTGTGCTCACCGGAGTTCGCGGCCCGGTTCCCCTCCCACGCCGAACGGCACGCCCGCGAGGGCCGGGAGAAGCTGGCGGCGGTGCTGGACCGGGCCCGGGGGGCCGGGGTCGTACGGGCCGGGATCACCACCGACGACGTGGAGATGCTGTTCGAGGCGGTCGGCGGTCTGGCCGCGTCCGCCGAACCCCACCGCCGCGCGCAGCGGCTGGTCAGCCACCTCCTGGCCTCCTTCGCTGCCTGAGGCGCCCTGGGGGCCGCCGGGCCGGGTCCCGGCCGGGAAGCCGCGCTCGCGAGGAGCCTCCCGAACGTGAAGAGGCCCCCGGCGCGACACCGTGTCGCGCCG
>NZ_JBSHDN010000156.1:0-15962 GCF_053616335.1 Nocardiopsis sp. NPDC055824 | reverse complement strand
GGCCCCGGTCGGGGAGGTCACGCCCCGACCGGGGCCGTTCGTGCTCTCACTCAGGCGCCATGGGGCGGGCTGTGGACGCGCGGGGTCTCCACAGCCGCTCCGGCTACAGGCCGGTGACGTTGAGCAGCAGGTTGACGGTGCCGGAGGGCACGCCGCTCAGCTTGTCGGCGCTGGCGTTGGCGACGAGCCAGTCCTGGATGGTCGCCTGGTCGTCGTCGCCGACGCTGCTCTTGTAGAGCGCCGCGGCGCCGGCCACGTGCGGGCTGGCCATCGAGGTGCCGTCGTAGGAGTCGGTCCCGCCGCCGGGGACGGTCGACTCGACGTCCACGCCCGGGGCGTAGATGTCCACGTCCTCACCGAAGTTGGTGAAGTAGGCCGAGGTGTCGGTCGCGTCGGACGCCGCCACCGTGGCCACGCCGTCGGCGCCGCCCGGGGAGACGTTGCCGGCGTCCTGGCCCTCGTTGCCCGCCGCCACGGCGACGAACACGCCGGCCGCGGCGAGGTTGTTGACGGCCTCGTCCAGGGTCGGGGAGACCGGGCCGCCCAGGGACAGGTTCGCGACCGAGTTCGGACCGGCGTTCTCGGCGACCCAGTCGACGCCCGCGACGACGTCGTCGTAGGAGCCCGAGCCGTTGTCGTCGAGGACCTTGACGCCGAACAGGTCGGCGCCGGGGGCGACGCCGTAGGTGTCGGAGCCGATGGTGCCGGCGACGTGGGTGCCGTGGCCGTTGCCGTCGCCGCCGTCGCCGCCGTACGCGTCGAACGCGGACGAGGCGCGGCCGCCGAAGTCCGGGTGCGAGGCGTCGATGCCGGTGTCGATGATGTAGGCGGAGACGCCGGAGCCGTCACCGGTGGTGCTGTACGAGCCGTCCAGGGGGAGGTCCTCCTGGTCGATGCGGTCCTGGCCCCAGGTGACGGTGGTGTGCGCGACGCCGACCTCCTCGACGTAGGCGACACCGTCCTGCGCCCGCAGTTCCCGGACCTCGGAGGCGCTCAGGCTGGCCGAGTACCCGTTGAGGACCTCCTCGTAGGTGTGGTTCACCTGGTCGGAGGAGATGCCGAGGGACGACGCGCTGACGGAGGAGGCGCTGAGCGAGTCCTCCAGGACGACGAAGTAGTCGCCGCCGGCGGCGGCGTCGCTGGTGTAGAGGGGCGCGAGCTCGTCGGCGCTCGCGGAGGCGGCGCCGGAGAGAGCGAGGGGGAGGGAGAGGGCACCGGCAGCGGCGACGCTGATCGCCACACGCCGAGTGGTGTGCTTCTGCACTCTTATTCTCCTTGTTGGGGGTTTGGGAGTGGGAGGTACACAGTGAGGCATAACCGAGTGTGTTCACTCGATTGCACCCTTCCTGCGATTCGCTACCTTAGTAACCTTCTCTCCTTTATGCCAGGGTTAGAGCGAAGTTTTTTTACGTCCAACGAACACGCCGCCCCCGCCGCACGGGGCGATCGGCACCGCACCGACCTGCCCACATGCCTCAGCGCATCCGCGTGGACACAGCCCTGTAGTGGGAAAACGCCATTCACTCCGCCGCTCGCGACACCCGGTACCACCGACACTGAAACAGGGTTTTACGATCGGAAACCATTTCGTAAGAATCCGAATGTCTCCGCCTTCGTCTCGGAAAACTCCGGCGCCCCGCACACGGGTCGGCCCCGGGTGGGGGCGCCTCCGCGCTCCCCCTCGACCGGTCCGGACCGGTCCTGACCACACCTGCCGGAGGGGGCTCCCGGGAACACGGCAGGGGGCCGCCCGAAGGCGGCCCCCTGCTGCGGAGTCCCCGGTCCGCCCCTCCTTCGTCCCCCGCCGCCGGGGGACCGAGGAGGGGCGGTCCCTAGTCGGTCTTGACGACCATCCCCGCCCCGACGGTGGTGTTCGTGGCCTCGTCGATGAGGATGAACCCGCCCGTCTGCCGGTTCCGGGAGTACTCGTCGACGAACAGCGGCTGGGTGGAGCGCAGGCGCACCCTGCCGATCTCGTTCAGGGCCAGGTGGTCCGCCTGCTCGTCGCGGTGCAGCGTGTTGACGTCCAGCCGGTAGCGCAGGTCCTTGACGACGACCTTCGCCGTCCGGGTGGTGTGCTTGACGAGGAGCCTGGAGCCCTGGGTGAGCTTGCGCGCGTCCGTCATCCAGCAGACCATCGCCTCCAGGTCCTGCGTGACCGCCGGGGCGTTGTTGGGGCGGCAGATCATGTCGCCCCGGGAGATGTCGATCTCGTCCTCCAGCAGGAGGGTGACCGACATCGGCGAGTAGGCCTCCGCGACGTCCCCGTCCGCGGTGGCGATCCTGGCGATGCGCGTGTTCAGGCCGGAGGGCAGGTGGGTGACCTCGTCGCCCGGCTTCAGGACGCCGCCCGCGAGCTGGCCGGCGTAGCCCCGGTAGTCGTGCAGCTCGGGGTCGTCGGACTTGTGCGGGCGGATCACGTACTGCACCGGGAAGCGCGCGTCGATGAGGTTGCGGTCGGAGGCGATGTGCACGTTCTCCAGGTGGTGCAGCAGGGAGGGCCCGGTGTACCAGGGCATGTTCTCCGAGCGGGTCACCACGTTGTCGCCGTGCAGCGCGGAGATCGGCACGAAGGTGAGGTCGCGGGCGTCGAGCTTGGTGGCGAAGTCGCTGAACTCCGCCTTGATCTCCTCGAACCGCTCCTCGGAGTGGTCCACCAGGTCCATCTTGTTGACCGCCAGCACCAGGTGCGGGACCTGGAGCAGGGTGGTGAGGAACGCGTGGCGGCGGCTCTGCTCCTGGAGCCCCTTGCGGGCGTCCACCAGGATGATCGCCAGGTCGGCGGTGGAGGCGCCGGTGACCATGTTGCGCGTGTACTGGATGTGCCCGGGGGTGTCCGCGATGATGAAGGTGCGCCGGGGCGTGGCGAAGTAGCGGTACGCCACGTCGATCGTGATGCCCTGCTCGCGCTCGGCCCGCAGGCCGTCGGTGAGCAGCGCCAGGTTGGTGTGCTCCTCGCCGCGCGCGGCGCTGGTGCGCTCCACGGCGTCGAGCTGGTCCTCGAAGATCGACTTGGAGTCGAAGAGCAGGCGGCCGATCAGGGTGCTCTTACCGTCGTCGACGGAGCCCGCCGTCGCGAACCGCAGGATGTCGTTGTTCATGCTTGCCTGGTCCAATGTGGGAAGTGTGGGCGGCTCAACAACCGGATGGCGGAGGCGGTGGCCCCGCGCCGGAACGTCCGTCGGCTGGCGGGCGGTCGGCGGGCGGCCGGTTCCGCGGCGCCGGTGTCCGTAGGGATGGTGGAGCCCGGTGGGGCCGGGGCTGTGCCGGAGGCGTCCGGCGGGACGGGCGGGCTAGAAGTAGCCCTCCTTCTTGCGGTCCTCCATCGCGGCCTCGCTGGCGCGGTCGTCGGCCCGGGTCTGCCCCCGCTCGGTGATCCGGGTCGCGGCGATCTCCGCGATGATGTCGTCGATCTCCACCGCCGTGGACCGGACCGCCCCCGTGCACGTCAGGTCGCCGACCGTGCGGTAGCGGACGGTCTCCTGGAACGGGACCTCGGTCTCGTCGCGCCGGATGATCGGCGAGTCGGCGAGCAGGATGCCGTCCCGCTCGAAGACGCGGCGCTCGTGCGCGAAGTAGATGGAGGGCAGCTCCAGCCGCTCACGCCGGATGTAGGCCCACACGTCCAGCTCCGTCCAGTTGGAGATCGGGAAGACCCGGATGTGCTCGCCGCGGTCGATGCGGGTGTTGAACACGCTCCACAGCTCGGGGCGCTGGTTCTTGGGGTCCCACTGGCCGAACTCGTCGCGGAAGGAGAAGACCCGCTCCTTGGCCCGGGCCTTCTCCTCGTCGCGCCGGGCGCCGCCGAAGGCCGCGTCGAAGCCGTTGTCCTCGATGGCCTCCAGCAGCGCGGAGGTCTGGAGCCTGTTGCGGCTCGCCCAGCGCCCGGTGGGCTCGGAGACCTTGCCCGCGTCGATCTGCTCCTGCACCGAGGCCACCACCAGGCGCACCCCGGCCTCGGCGACCCTGCGGTCGCGGAACTCGATGACCTCGTCGAAGTTGTGGCCGGTGTCGACGTGCATGACGGGGAACGGGACGGCTCCGGGCCAGAACGCCTTCTCCGCGAGGCGGAGCATCACGATGGAGTCCTTGCCCCCGGAGAAGAGCAGCACCGGCCGCTCGAACTCCGCGGCCACCTCGCGCATGATGAAGATCGCCTCGGCCTCGAGGACGTCCAGCTGGGAGAGCTGGTAGCGCCCGGGCGCCTGCTGACTCGCCTGACCCATGAATCCGCCTTAGAGATACCGCACGGCCGACGGCGCGGGGGTCCTTCGGTCAGCCCCCCGCGTGCGGACCCGCGCTGTCCAGGTCCGCGCCGTCGCGGATGCTTGCCAACAACATACCCGACAATTCCGATCGGCATACGAGGACATCGGGGAGTAGCGGGTCGGCTACGTTGTAGCGCAGTTCGGAGCCGTCGATCCGGGAGGTGTGCAGGCCGGAGGCCCGCGCGACCGCCACCGGGGCCGCGCTGTCCCACTCGTACTGGCCGCCCGCGTGCACGTAGATGTCGGCGATGCCGAGGAGCACCGCGCAGATCTTCGCGCCCGCCGACCCCATCGGTACCACCTCGGCGCCGAGCTGGGTCGCCATCCGCTGCACGAAGGCGGGCGGCCGGGTCCGGCTGGCCGTGATGCGCAGCCGCTGGCCCGCCGGGCGCTCCTCGGGCAGCCAGGGCGGGTCGACCGTGGACAGGGTGCTGCCCTGCGCGGGGAGCGCCACGGCCCCCGCGACCAGGTCGCCGTCCTCCCACAGGGCGACGTGCACCGCCCAGTCGGTGCGGCCCGCCTCCGCGAACTCCCGGGTGCCGTCGAGCGGATCGATGATCCACACGCGCCTGGCCCGGAGCCGGGAGTGGTCGTCGGCGCCCTCCTCGGAGAGCACCGCGTCGCTGGGCCTCAGCCGGCCCAGTGCCGAGAACAGGAACTCGTGGGAGGTCCGGTCCCCCAGCGTGCGCAGCACGTCGGGTTCGTCGAAACCGTGCCGGGCGCGCAGGCGCAGCAGCAGCTGCCCCGCCTCGCCGGCCAGGTCGCGGGCCACCTCATGATCGTTTCGGATGCTCTTCACCGGCTAGTATGCTCCCGCCCCACGGATCACCGCTGACCACGTCTTCCACAGGATCTGGATGTCCAGCGTCAGCGACCAGTTTTCCACGTACCGCAGATCGAGGCGGACCGATTCCTCCCACGAGAGGTCGGACCTGCCGCTGACCTGCCACAGACCCGTCAGCCCCGGTTTGACCACCAGCCTCCGGCGGACGTCGTGCCCGTACTGGGCGACCTCCTCCGGCAGCGGCGGCCTGGGGCCGACGAGCGACATCTCCCCCCGGACCACGTTGACGAGCTGGGGAAGCTCGTCGAGCGAGTACCGGCGCAGCCATGCCCCCACGGACGTCACCCTGGGGTCGCGACGCATCTTGAACAGCACACCGTCGTGCTCGTTGCGGGGCTGGAGCATCGCCTTCAACGCCTCGGCCCCGACCACCATGGTACGGAACTTGTACACGGTGAACTCGGCGCCACCCCGGCCCACGCGGGTCTGCGTGAACAGCGCGGGGCCGCGGCCCTCCCCCCGGATGAGGACGAACAGCGCCAGGAACAGCGGGGACAGCAGGAACAGGGCGAGCGCGGCGGCGGAGCGGTCGAAGACCGACTTGAGCACGCGGCGGACGCCCGCCAGCTCGGGGTGCTCCACGTGCAGGAGCGGCAGCCCCGCGACCGGCCGGATGGAGGTCCGCGGCCCCGCGACCTCCATCAGCGCCGAAGCGACGATGATGTCGGTGCCGTTCTTCTCCAGCCGCCAGGCCAGGCGGCGCAGTTCGGCCCCGTCCATCTCGGGGCAGGCGAGGACCGCCACGGTGTCGGCCCCGACGAGGGCCGCCGCGTCGGCCGCGTCCTCGAAGGCGCCCAGGACCGGGCAGTCCTCCACCGCGTCCGTCCCCAGGCCGGCGACGGTGTCGTCCGGCGGCAGGCACACGCCGACGACGCGCATGCCGTGGTAGATCTCGTCGCGGAACCGGCGGATCAGGTCCCCCGCTGCGGCCCGGTGCCCGACGACCACGACGCCGCTCATGCACAGTCCGGAGCGCCGCCTCCGGTGCAGGGCCTTGCGGCGCGCGTACCGCAGGGCGAGGCTGACCAGGGGGACGAGCGGGAGCGCGACGAGTGCGTAGCCGCGCGCCAGGTCGAACGTGACCGCGTACGCGCCGATCGCGACGGACGCGGCGAGCGCGAGCCCGGCCGTGGCGACGCGCCGGTACTCCTCGGTGCCCACGCCGAGGAAGCGCCGGGCGTAGCCGCCGCCCAGGTAGACGAACAGGACCCACGCGAAGGGCAGGAGGAGGGACAGCAGGAGGTGGGTGGAGGCGGCGGACGCCCCCGGTGAGCCGTGGAAGCGGAGGACCGTTCCGCCCAGGGTCGCCGCGAAGGCCGCGGCGAGGTCCAGCACGACGAGGCTCACCACGTACGGCCGCGTCCAGGATGCGGAGCGCGTCCGCGGCCCGGCGCCTCCCCCGGTGAGCAGCGGACCGATCCCGGCGTCCCGTCCGCCGACGCCGTCTCCGGCGCCGGCGACGGTGCGCGCCGGCTGTTCACGGACGGCCTTCACCCCGCTGGTGACCATGCTTCCCCCAAGACCACGGCTGTGGAGCCCTACTTCGAGTCATCGCCCCGGGCGCCACTGGCATCGACGCAGAGGGCATGAGCGGGGCGTCTGGTCGGGCGCGCACTGGAACGACGACCCGAACAGTAACCAAAAGTAGTGTAAGAGTCGCGCTGTGTTGCTCATTGTCGGGCAAGAAGACCTGGTCAAGCCAAGAATGTGTCTGTTCCGAGACCCGGAACACCCCGGCGGACACGCCGGGGACGGACAGAAGTGGACCCGGGTAGGGGACGACCGAAACCGTGCGCGGGACGTGACGGCCCGCCCGGGGAACGCTGCCCCGGGGCCGGCTCCGTCAGGCGTAGGACGGGACCATCACCCCCGCCAGGCGCAGGGGGGGGCGCGGCCGACTCCTCCTCTCCCCGGCGCTGGAGGGTCCGCCCCAGCAGCAGGCGGGCGTAGGCGTCGTCCGGGGCCTCCTCGACCAGCGCCTCCAGTCCTCGCCTGGCGCGGTTGAGCTGCGCGGAGCGGTAGTGGGCGCGGGCGGCGAGCAGGCGCACGCCCTCGCCCTGGCCACCTGGCGGCTGCTGCGCCGCTGAGAACCGGGTCCGGGAGCGCGGAGGGGGAGGCCGCCCGGGTGGAGGTGTCCGGCGGCAGGAGGCGGCCCGGGGAGGAGCGGGCGGCCCGGCCAGGGCGCCCGCCACGGCGGGCGACGCGGACGGGCCCGGCGGGCGGCCCTCCGGCGGGAGGCGCGGCCGGGGCCGTCCGTGACCGCTCCCCGGCCGTCCCTCAGGCCGCGGTGTGGAAGATGTTCTGCGCCCGGCCCAGGCCGTCGCGGAGGACCGTGCGCACGGCGTCCGCGGCCCGCTCGACGTCCAGGTCCAGCTCGGCGCGCTCGGCCGCGGAGAAGTCCTTGAGCACGTACGCGGCCGGGTCCATGCGTCCCGGCGGGCGGCCCACCCCGAAGCGCACGCGGATGTACTCCGGGCTGGACAGGGACGCCGTCATCGACTTGAGCCCGTTGTGCCCGCCGGGCCCCCCGCCCTTCTTGAGCTTCAGCGCGCCGAAGTCGATGTCCATCTCGTCGTGCACCACGATGATCCGCTCGACCGGCACCTTGTAGAACCTCGCCAGGCCGGCCACCGGGCCGCCCGACAGGTTCATGAAGGTCCGGGGCTTGGCCAGGACCACCGGCACGCCCTCCAGGCGCGTCTCCACCACCTCGGCGTGCGCCTTGTGCGCCTTCCAGCGCTCGCCGCCGGCGAGCGCCCCGACCACCAGGAAGCCGGCGTTGTGCCGGTTGCCCGCGTATTTGGGGCCGGGGTTGCCCAGCCCCACGACGAGCCAGCGCTCGGCCTCGCCCATGTCCCCGCTCCCCCCTTCGGCGCTCCTGCCGCCGCTCCCGTCGGCGGTGTCGCCACCGCCGGCTTCCTTCCTGCCCGACAACGCCCTCAACCAGGTCCACATGGGGCACGACCCTACCGATACGGCGAACGCGCGGCCCCCGTGGGAACCGCGCGTTCGTCCAGATCCGTGGACAGCACCACCGCCCTACTCGGCGGCGGCCTCCTCGGTGGTCTCGGCTCCGGTCGTCGGCTCCTCCTCCACGCGGGGCGCGGAGACGGTGAGCACGAGGGTCTCGGGGTCGGTGACCAGGGTGGCGCCCGTGGGCAGCTTCAGGTCGCCGGCGGTCGGGTTGGCCCCGACCTCCAGGCCTTCGATGTCGAAGTCGACACCGGTGGGGATGTTGGTGGCCTCAGCCTCGACGGTCACGGTGACGAGCTCCTGATTGAGCACACCCGGGGCCTTGACCTCACCGGTCAGGTTCACCGAGATCTCAACCTCGACCTTCTCGCCCTTGGACACGACCAGGAGGTCGATGTGCTCAAGGAAGCCCTTGATGGCGTCGCGCTGCACACTCTTGGGCAGGGCGAGGTTGTCCTTGTCCAGGCCTTCGAGGCGGATCAGGACGTTCGGGGTCTTCAGGGCGAGCATGAGCTCGTGGCCCGGCAGGTTCAGGTGGCGGGGCTCGGTGCCGTGGCCGTAGAGGACGGCCGGCACCTTACCCGCGCGGCGGGCGCGACGGGAGGCGCCCTTGCCGAATTCCGTGCGGGGCTCGGCAGCGATACGTACCTCGGACACGACAAAACTCCTCGGGTTCAACCCCGCAGCACGGGGAACACGACTCCAGTAGTACGAACGATTCCCGCCCTCGGCGGAGAATGCGGCGGGGTCTCCCCTCAGGCAGGGGACGCGACCGCCCTGGTTCCAGGCGTGCCCGGCGAGCCGTCACCGGACCCGTCCGGCCCGGGAACGCTCGTCGCGCACCCCTGCCCGTGCTCCTGAGCGAAGCCGAACACGACTCCACCTGGGCACGGGGACACTCGGTCAAGTCTACTGGCTTCACCGACGACTCAGAACACGCCCCGTCGGCGGGCGCCTCCCGGACCGGGAGGCCGTCAACGGGGCGCGCGGGACTTGGCGGGAACTTGGCGCGGGCCTACTCGAACAGGCTCGTGACCGAGCCGTCCGTGAAGACCTCGCTGATCGCGCGGGCCACCAGCGGGGCGATCGAGAGCTGGGTCAGCTTCTCGAAGGCACGCTCCTCGGGGACGGGGAGCGTGTTGGTGATGATCACCTCGGAGATCCGCGAGTTCTGGAGGCGCTCGGCCGCCGGGCCGGACAGCACGCCGTGCGTGGCGGCCACGATGACCTTCCTGGCCCCCTGCTCGAACAGGGCCTCGGAGGCCTTCACGATGGTGCCGCCGGTGTCGATCATGTCGTCCACCAGGACGCAGACGCGGTCCTTGACCGTGCCGACGACCTCGTGGACCTTCACCTGGTTGGCGACGTCCGGGTCGCGCCGCTTGTGGATGATCGCCAGGGGGGCGCCGAGGCGGTCCGCCCAGCGGTCGGCGGTCCGGACGCGGCCCGCGTCGGGGGAGACCACGGTGATGTCGGAGCGCTCGACCTGGCTGGCGACGTGGTCGGCCAGGATCGGCAGCGCGAAGAGGTGGTCGACCGGACCGTCGAAGAAGCCCTGGATCTGGTCCGTGTGCAGGTCGACGGCCATCATCCGGTCCGCGCCCGCGGTCCGGAACAGGTCGGTGACCAGGCGCGCCGAGATGGGCTCGCGGCCGCGGTGCTTCTTGTCCTGGCGGGCGTAGCCCAGGATCGGCGTGACCACGGTGATCCGCTTGGCGGACGCGCGCTTGAGCGCGTCCACCATGATCAGCTGCTCCATGATCGACTCGTTGACCGGGTCGGCGTGGCTCTGGATGACGAACGCGTCGCAGCCGCGGACCGACTCCAGGTACCGCATGAAGATCTCACCGTTGGCGAAGGTGTCGAACCGGGTGGGGACCACCTCGATCCCCAGCTCCTTGGCTACCTCCTCGGCCAGCCCCGGGTGTGTGCGTCCCGAGAACAGCATCAGGTTCTTCTGGCCGGTGGCCTTCATGCCGGTCACGTGTTTCTCCCCCACAGTCACTGCTTGTCGTCGGCTCTGTGCCGATCGGCCTTGTCCGCCGCCTCGGCGGAGGGCGTGCCCGGGCGCTTGCGCCGGGTCCAGCCCTCGACGTTGCGCTGGCGGTGCCCCTCGGAGATCGCCAGCGCGCCGGGCGGAACGTCGTCCCTGATCACGGTGCCCGCACCGGAGTAGGCGCCGTCGCCCACGTGCACGGGCGCGACGAAGGTGTTGTCGCTGCCGAGCCGCACGTGGTCGCCGATGACGCTCCGGTGCTTGTCCACCCCGTCGTAGTTGACGAACACGGAGGAGCAGCCGATGTTGCTGCCCACGCCGATGTCCGCGTCCCCGACGTAGGTCAGGTGCGGGATCTTGGATCCGGCGCCCACGTTCGAGTTCTTGATCTCGACGAAGGCGCCGGCCTTGGCCCGCCCGGCCAGGCGGGTGCCCGGTCGGAGGAAGGTGTAGGGGCCCACCGTGGCCCCCGGGCCGATCTCGGCCCGGTCGGCGGTCGTCTCGCGCACCTGGGCGCCCTCGCCGACGACCGTGTCCCTCAGGTCGGCGCGGGGGCCGACGACGGCGTCCTCGCCGACGACGGTGGCGCCGAGCAGGCGGGTGCCGGGCTCGAGCACGGCGTCGCGTCCGATCCGGACCTGCGCGTCCACCCACGTGGAGGCGGGGTCCACCACCGTGACGCCCGCGAGCATGTGCTCGGCGAGGAGGCGGTCGTTGAGGACGCGGCGGGCCTCGGAGAGCTGGACGCGGTTGTTGACGCCCTGCACCTCGTGCCAGTCCTCGGCGATCCAGGCGCCGACCCGGTTCCCGTCCCCGCGCAGGAGCGCGACCGCGTCGGTGATGTACTCCTCGCCCTTGGCGTTGTCCGTGGACAGGCGCTTGACGACGGCGGACAGGAGCGCTCCGTCGAACGCGTACATGCCCGAGTTGATCTCGTCGATCGCGTGCTGCTCCGGGGAGGCGTCGGCGTGTTCGACGATGCCGGTGAAGTCGCCGTCGCCGTCGCGCACGATGCGCCCGTAGCCGTGGGGGTCGGGGACGCGGGCGGACAGCACCGTGACGGCGTTGCCCTCCTTCTCGTGGGCGGCCACCAGCTCCGAGAGCGTGGAACCGCGCAGGAGCGGGGTGTCCCCGCACGTCAGGACGACGGTGCCGGCGAGCTCGGTGCCCTTGGCGGCGAGGTCCTCGACCGCCATGCGCACCGCGTGGCCGGTGCCGTTCTGCTCCTCCTGGACCGCGGTGGCGGCCTCGGGGGCGACCTCCGACAGGTGGGACCGGACCTGGTCCCGGGCGTGGCCGACGACCACGACCGAGTGGTGGGGGTCCAGTTCGCCCGCGGCCGCGAGAACGTGGCCGAGCATGCTGCGGCCGTTGAGCTCGTGGAGGACCTTGGGAAGCTTCGACTTCATTCGGGTGCCCTCGCCCGCCGCGAGGACGATGACGGCAGCCGGACGGTTCACGCTCACTGAAGGAGACCCCTCGTGATAGCTGGCATTGAACTGTCGGCTCACCCTTCGGCGGCTCGACCCGCGTGCCGCGCGGGCGGCCGTCGGATGACCAGCGGCCGACATGGGAAGGATACATGCGTGTCACAGGCGTCCTGCGGGCACGTGACGCCGGGGCGGGGAGCGGGGGCCGGGCCGGGCCTGTGGCGTCGGGTTCCGGGGCGTTCTGTGAGATGCGCCGCGCCACCGGGCCGGGCCCGGCGCCGGGGCGCCCGGGGCGTCCGGGCGCAAGGGCCGGGGTTTCCCTCGCGCGCACGGGGATAGGGGCGGGGAAGGGAACGGGTGGAAGGCTCCCGGACCAGGGCTCGAACCTGGACGATGGGGACCAAAACCCCACATGCTGCCGATTACATCATCCGGGAAGGCAGGGGGCGCGCACACGTCGCGCCCGTACGCCAGGCACCAACATAGCGCCTCCGGTGGAGGGCTTGCCAAACCTACGGGGTCGTAGGTTACGGTTACGTAGGAATAGGTTGGGCCGTCGCGACGGGTGCTCCGCGCCTCTCGGACACCGTCCGACCGCGAGGACCCTGCCGTGACGACGAGGTGTGTACGACCATGACCACTGCTGCCGAGCTACCGACCGAGAACGCCGAGGGGAAGCGCGAGGCGATCCCCGAGTACGAGCCGGAACTGCGGGGCAGGGCCGAGCGCTTCACCGTCTTCGCGTTCGTCTTCGTCCCGCTCATCGCCCTGCTCGCCTCCGTCCCCTTCTTCTGGGGATGGGGCCTGAGCCTCACCGACATCGCGATCGCGTCGGTCTTCTACCTCATCAGCGGCCTAGGCATCACGGTCGGCTTCCACCGCCACTTCACCCACGGCTCCTTCAAGGCCAACCGCCCGCTGCGGATCGCGCTCGCGGTCGCCGGCTCGCTGGCCATCGAGGGCAGCGTCATCAAGTGGGTGGCCGACCACCGCCGCCACCACAAGTACGCCGACGCCGAGGGCGACCCGCACTCGCCGTGGCGCTTCGGGGACGACTGGAAGTCCGTCGCCAAGGGCCTGTACTACGCGCACATGGCCTGGATGTACCTGGACGACAAGAAGACCTCTCCGCGCCGCTTCGCCCCGGACCTGCTCAAGGACAAGGACATCGTCCTCGTCGACAAGCTGTTCCTGCCGATCGTGCTCTTCTCCCTCGGCGCCCCCGCCCTCATCGGCGGCCTCGTGACCATGTCCTGGTGGGGCGCGTTCACCGCGTTCTTCTGGGCGAGCCTGGTCCGCGTGGCACTGCTGCACCACGTCACGTGGTCCATCAACTCCATCTGCCACACCATCGGCGAGGAGAACTTCGAGGTGCGCGACCGCTCCCGCAACGTGTGGTGGCTCGCCATCCCGTCGTTCGGCGAGTCCTGGCACAACCTGCACCACGCGGACCCGACCTGCGCGCGCCACGGCGTGCTCAAGGGCCAGATCGACATCTCCGCCCGCGTGATCTGGGCGTTCGAGAAGCTCGGCTGGGCCACGAAGGTCCGCTGGCCCAACAACGACCGGCTCGCCGCCAAGCGGGTCAAGGTCTAGGATCGATAGCCATCATGGGAGCAGCCGACAGCGAGCAGAAGGTCCGCGTGCGCCGCAAGCGCATGACGGGCAAGGAGCGTCGGCAACAGCTGTTGGAGATCGGCCGGGAGCTGTTCGCCGAGCGCGGGTTCGACGCGACCTCCGTCGAGGAGATCGCCGCACGGGCCGGGGTGTCCAAGCCCGTCGTGTACGAGCACTTCGGCGGCAAGGAGGGGATCTACGCGGTCGTGGTCGACCGTGAGATGCGCACCCTCCTGGAGATGATGGGCGAGGCCCTCACCGCCGACAGCGCACGGGGCAAGATCGAGAAGGCTGCGCTGGCCCTGCTGCGCTACGTGGAGGAGAACACGGTCGGGTTCCGGGTGCTGACCCGCGACTCCCACGTGGCCTCCGGCACGGGAAGCTTCGCCAGTCTGATCAACGACATCGCCAGCCAGGTCGAGCACATCATGGTCGACGAGTTCGCCGAACGCGGCTACGACCCGGCACTCGCCCCGATGTACGCGCAGGCCCTGGTGGGCATGTGGGCGCTGACGGGCCAGTGGTGGCTCGAGGTGCGCAGGCCCAAGCGCGAGGTGGTCGCCGCGCACCTGGTCAACCTGGCCTGGAACGGGCTCGCGAGCCTGGAGCCCAAGCCGAGGCTGCAGACGAGGCGGCGGGGCGGGGGCTGACCCCCGTCCCCCGGCGCACCGGGGGACGGGTCCGCCGCGGCCCGTCCCCCGTGCTGCTGCCGCGAGCGGGACGCGGGAAGTGCGGCATACCCGCCCCACTATCTTGATGTCAAGAGATAGGCTGTCCCCATGCGCGATGAGGTGGATGGGCTGATCGAGGCGTGGCGCTCCCAACGCCCGGACGTGGACGTGACACCCCTGGAGGTGTTCAGCCGTGTGTCCCGGCTCGCACGCCACCTGGACCGCGCCCGGCGCACGGTCTTCACCGAGCACGCACTGGAGCCCTGGGAGTTCGACGTGCTCGCGGAGCTGCGCCGCTCCGGTCCCCCGTACGAGCTGAGCCCCGGACGGCTGCTGCGCGCCACCCTGGTGACCTCCGGGACCATGACCAACCGGGTGGACAGGCTGGCCGCCGCCGGCCTGGTCAAGCGCCGCCCCGACCCCGACGACAAGCGCGGGGTGCTGGTCCGGCTCACCGAACGCGGCGCCGAGCGCATCGACGCCGCCCTGGAGTCGCTCCTCAGCTACGAGGAGACGCTTCTGGCCCCCATGCCCGACGGCGACCGGCAGCAGCTGGCATCGTTGCTCAGATGCCTTCTGGCCCCCCTCGACAGGGACCCCTCCCGACCGCAGGGCTAGGGCTCGTTCCGCGGAACGTCCCGGGCTCGCGGCGATCGGCGCGAGCGCCGGGACCGCCGGAGGCATCCCCCGCCCCCGGCGGTGTCCGCCCCCACCAGGAGCGCTGCCGGGCGCGCACCGCGTTTCGGGCTCCGGCGGGAGAGAACGGCGTGAGAGCTCGGCGGCCCGCCCCCGCCGCCGCGTGCGGGTCCCTCCTCCGTCCCGGAGAGCGCTCCGAACGGTCGCGGCGGTCCGGGCCCCGAGGCCGGCCCGCTGAGAGACATCTCCCACCCGGACGCTCGACGCGGACCCGCGGCGGCTGGCATCGTGGCCCGGACGCCTTCCGGTTCCCCCACGTGAAGGGCCCGGCGGCACCCGGGAAGGGCGGCGCGCCCGCCCACCGGGCAGCCCCGGGCACGTACCTGCAACCGACCCGGGTGGGAGACAGAGAGTGCGAATCCGCTGGATCGCGGTGACGGCCGTCGCAGTGCTGGCGGCGGGGTGCGCGGGCACCGACGGAGAAGGGACGGCGGCGCCGGGGACCCCCGGCGCCGAAGGGGGCTACTACCTGTCCCTGGGCGACTCGCTGGCCGTGGGCGTGCAGCCCGACGAGGACGGGACGCCCGTCGAGACCGAGGAAGGGTACACGGACGTCCTGTACCGCACCCTGCTCGACGACGACCCCGGCCTCCGGCACGAGCGCATGGGCTGCGCGGGCGAGGACACGACCACGTTCATGGAGGGCGGCCTGCCCGACTGCGAGGAGCGCTACGACGACGGTGAGCAGCTCCGGGCCGCCGAGGACTTCCTCGCGGAGCACGAGGGCGAGGTGGACCTGGTGACCCTCACCATCGGGGCGAACAACTTCACCCGCTGCGTGCAGGGGGTGAACGCGCCGGACGGCCGCGCGGACAGCTCCGAGGACATCGACATCGACGCGGAGTGCGTGGCCGACGGCCTCGACCGCCTGGAGGACGAGGTGCCCGAGATCGCCGAGCGGCTGCGCGCCGCGGCCGGCCCGGACACCCGGATCGTCGCGATGACCTACTACAACCCGTTCCTCGCCTTCCTCCTGCTCGACGACGACCCCGCCGGGCAGGCCGCCGCGTCCGCGGAGGAGGCCGAGGAGGTCTTCCCCGAGCACGAGGCGCGGGGCGGGCTCGCCGAGGAGGCCGTGGAGATCCTCACCGAGGTCAACGGGACGCTCACCGAGGCCTACGAGGCCGAGGGCATCGAGGTCGCGGACGTGGACTCCGTCTTCCAGGCCACCAACAGGGAGGTGCCCGAGGACAGCGGGACCGGCATGCCCGCGAACCTCCAGAACGTGTGCGACCTGACCTGGATGTGCGACGCGGAACGGGGCCCGGACATCCACCCGAACGAGCAGGGCGCGCGGGAGATCGCCTCCGTCTTCGCGGAGGAGGTGCGCTGAGGGGCGCTCCGCCCGCGTGCGGACCCGGCCGGGCGTCCCCTCTCACGGGGGATCGGCGGACTCGCCGGAGGCGCACCTGGCGGACACGCTCGTCGCGGGCGTCGGGGTGTGCGACCCGGCCGCGGTCGAGGTGC
>NZ_JBSHDN010000155.1:0-16140 GCF_053616335.1 Nocardiopsis sp. NPDC055824 | reverse complement strand
GGGCCGGGGGCCGGGGCCTCCGAGGCCGCACGGGTCCCCGCCGCCCGGACCGGGGCGACGGGGTTCGGGACGGCGCCCGCGGGGGACGCGCGGGCGGCCGGAGCCGGTCGGCCGGTCGGGGTCCGCTCCGGCCGGCCGCGTACCCTCGAAGCGTGACGACAACACTCGATTCCGTCGACCCCGGGGTCGCGGCGGCCCGGATGCGCGAGGTCCTGGGTCCGGGCCCGGTGGTCGCGCTGACAGGGGCGGGTGTCTCCACGGACTCCGGGATCCCCGACTACCGTGGCCCCGGTTCCCCGCCGCGCAAGCCGATGACGTACCAGCAGTTCGTCGGCGACGCCGCGTTCCGCCGCCACTACTGGGCCCGCAACCACGTCGGCTGGCGCCACGTGCACCGCACCCGGCCCAACGACGGGCACCGGGCGCTGGCCGACCTGGAGGCGGCGGGCGCGGTGTCCGCCGTCATCACGCAGAACGTGGACACCCTGCACGAGGCGGCGGGCAGCCGGAGGGTGGTCGACCTGCACGGCCGCTACGACCGGGTGGTCTGCCTGGGCTGCTCCGAGGTCGTCAGCCGGGCGAGCCTGGCCGAGCGCCTCTCGGCCCTGAACCCCGGCTTCGCGGACGGCGTCGCCGACGTCGAGGTGGCGCCGGACGCGGACGCGGTCCTCGCGTCCACCGAGGGGTTCCGGGTGGCCGACTGCGGGGCCTGCGGGGGCATGCTCAAGCCGGACATCGTGTACTTCGGCGAGAACGTGCCCAAGTCGCGTGTGATGGAGGGCTACCGACTCGTGGACGACGCGTCGGCCCTGCTGGTGGCGGGTTCGTCGCTGACGGTCTTCTCGGGGCGCAGGTACGTCAAGCGCGCCGTCGAGCAGGGCAAGCCGGTGGTGATCCTGAACAGGGGGGAGACCCGTGCGGACGGCGTGGCCGCGCTCACGGTGGACGCGGGCTGCTCCCAGGTCCTGCGCTCCCTCGCCGGCGCCTACACCGCCTGACCCGTCCCCGGGGCCGGGACGGCGCCCGCCGCCGTGGCGTGCCGCCCCGGAGCCGCCGGGCGCCGCGCCCTCGCCGCCCCGGCCGCTCCTTCGGGCCGGGAGGGCGCCGGCTACTCCGACCCGCCCTCCGCCTCGACGTGGGCGAGGAAGTCCAGGAGGGCCGCGTTGACCTCGTCCGGCCGCTCCTGCTGCGTCCAGTGGCCGCAGCCGGGCAGGGTGACGTCCGCGTGCAGCCGGGGGGCGATCAGGGGCAGGACCTCCCGCAGCTCCGGGATCCCCCGCATGACGGTCACCAGGTCCATGTCCCCCACCATGTAGAGCGCGGGGACGTCGATGCCGCGCCCCTGGAAGGGGGCCATGAGCTCCTGGTTGCGCTCGGTGTTGCGGTACCAGTC
The DNA here is from genome assembly GCF_053616335.1 of Nocardiopsis sp. NPDC055824. Lineage (NCBI taxonomy): Bacteria > Bacillati > Actinomycetota > Actinomycetes > Streptosporangiales > Nocardiopsidaceae > Nocardiopsis > Nocardiopsis sp. NPDC055824. The sequence goes on along the minus strand of NZ_JBSHDN010000155.1, from coordinate 14,747 downwards.
GAGCCCGCCGGTGAAGGCCCGGGCCCCGTGCGCCGCGTGGTCGCGGGCGAAGGCCGCCACGTCCTCCTCGGTGAGCCAGGAGGGCAGCTCGTCCGCCGGCGGCAGGGCGTCCAGGAGCGTCCCGCCCTCCGGGACCATCCACAGGCGGGGCTCGTCCGTCTCGGGGTTGTCGCCGGAGGCGCCGACCAGGATGCGGCGCATGAACGAGGCGATATCGGCGGCCAGTTCGGCGTCGGCGCGCCCGGGCTCCTGGAAGTAGACCTGGTAGAAGCCCTCCCCGTACATGTGGCGGTTGGCCGAGGGCGTGGGCATCATCGCGGGCGGGAACGGCGGGACGCTCAGTCCCGCGACGCCGCGGACGAGGTCGGGCCGCATCATGGCGGTGGCCCAGGCCACGGGGGCGCCCCAGTCGTGTCCGACGAGGACGGCCTCCTTCTCGCCGAGCGCGGCGATCAGGCCGACGACGTCGCCGACCAGGTGCGGCAGCGTGTAGGCGGCGACGTCCTCGGGCCGGTCGCTGCGGGCGTAGCCGCGCTGGTCGGGGGCGACCACCCGGTACCCGGCCCCGACGAGCGGGTCGAACTGGTGGCGCCAGGAGTACCAGGTCTCGGGGAAGCCGTGCAGGAGCAGCACGAGCGGGCCGCTCCCCTGCTCGGCGACGTGCAGCCGTATCCCGTTGACCTCGATGTCCCTGTGTTCGACGTTCATCGTGTGCTCCTTGGTGCCGTGGGCAACAGTGCTGGACACGCTATCCCAGGCGCAGCAGGCCTTCCCGGCCCCTTGAGGGGGGCGGGAGGCGGTGCCGTGGGCCGCGGGGTCAGCCCGTGGCGGGGCTCCCGTCCACGGCGGCGGCCCGGCGGTCGAGGAGGGCCAGCACCCTCTCCCCCCAGCGGATGTTCTCCTCCTCCAGGGAGATCCCGCCCAGGAGGGTGAGGTAGGGGCCGATCCGCTCGGCGCGGGCGACGTGCTCGTCCTCGGTGCGCCCGTCGAGAAGTCGCAGGCGCAGGCGTTCGTAGCGGGCCAGCTTGCCGCGCGCCCACGCGACCCGCTCGGCGACGGAGGCGCGGACGGCGTCCGCGTCGCCCGCGTCCACCGCTTGGAGCTGGACGAGGAGTTCGTCGCGCATCGCGGCGGGGCGGGGACTGCGCTCCGTGTACTCGCGCAGTGCCCGGTGCCCGGCGGCGGTCAGGGAGAAGACCCGCTTGTCGGGGCGCCTCTCCTGGCGGACGACGACGGCGTCGATCAGCCCGTCCGCCTCCATCCGGTCCAGCTCGCGGTAGAGCTGCTGGGGGGTGGCCATCCAGAAGTTGGCCACGGAGGCGTCGAAGTTCTTCGCCAGGTCGTATCCGGACGCCGCGCCGTCCAGCAGCGCGGCCATCACAGCGTTGCGCAGTGCCATCCGGGCAGCATAGCCCTTCGATGGTCAACGACGCGTGTAGACAACTCGTTGTCCTGCGCGGGCGGCCCCGGCAGGTCGTGGACCGGCCTGTCCACAACGCGGTCCGGCGCTCACGCCCCGGCTCACACGAGCACCACGAGGGCGAGCCCGAGCACGAGGAGGACCGCGCCGCCGGCCGCGGAGGCCCTGCGCGTGCCGGCCGCCCCGTCCTCGCCGTGCCGGGGCAGCTCCGGCCAGCGGAGCGCCGCACCGGACAGCGCCGCCGCCACCGGGAGGACCACCAGCCACCACAGGGCCCCGGGCAGGTGGCCCCACTGCACGAAGACGAGGAGCAGGAGGGCCGCCGCGGCGAGGTGGAGCGCACGGGACAGGGCGTCCCAGCGGTCCGCGAAGCGGAGGCGGCCCCTGCCGCGCCAGCCGCGGAGCGCGATCAGCGCGGCGTCCAGCGCGAGCCAGGCGACGAGGGCGACGCCGACGACGACGGGGAGCCAGGCGGTCACGCGTCCTCCAGGAGCAGGGTGATGCCGATGTCGTCCACCGGCAGGGAGGAATCGGCCAGGACGACGACCGCCCGGCCTCCCTCCCGGTCCAGGGCGAACATCGAGGAGAACCCGCCGGTGCCTCCGTTGTGCCAGGTCACCGCGGTTCCGTCGTGGTCGTCGATCCACCAGCCGAGGCCGACCTCGCCGCCGTCCCCCGCGTCCCAGCGCGGTTCCATGGCGTCGGCGCCGGGGGCGGCCCCCTCCAGCAGGGCGCGGGCCAGGAGCTCCATGTCCCCGGGGGTGGACCGCACGCCGCCCATCGGGGCGTAGGCGTGGGAGGTCCACGGATCGGCGGTGCGCCCCCGGGCCCCGTGTCCGACGGACGCGTCCTCGGGGAGGCCGTCCGGGGTGACGGGCAGCGTGGTCGCGTCCATGCCCACCGGCTCGAGGAGCCGCTCCCGCAGCAGGGTGCGGTAGTCGGTGCCCGCGGCCTCGGCCACGGCCTGGCCGAGGACGGCCGCACCCATGTTGGAGTAGGCGACCTCACCGCGGCCCTCCGTCCCGGCCGCGGCGACCTGGGCGACGAGCGCGGCCCGGTCGGCCCGGTAGGGATCGCTCCCCCGGTAGGCCGCGACGGCCGTGCCGACGCTCTCGGCGAGGCCCGTGGGGAGGCGGGGCAGGCCGGAGCGGTGGCTCGCCAGCTCCGCGAGGGTGACCGACGCGGCGGGCGCGTCCCCCAGGTCGAGGATCGCGCCGAGTTCGGTGTCCTCGGCGACCTCGCCCCTCTCCACGGCGTCGGCCAGGAGAAGGGCGGTCATGCCCTTGGTCACCGAGCCGATCTCGTAGACGGTGCCGCCGTCGGCGCCGAAGTGGGCGACGCGGGTCCGGTCTCCGTCGATCACCACGACGCTGGCGCGCTCGCGCGCGTCCGCGGCCAGCAGGGGGCGGGCCCGGTCGAGCAGGCCGGGGTCCCCCGCCTCCCGGTCCGACAGGGACGGGACCTGCGGGCGCGCGGCGAATCCGAGCAGCAGGACCAGGACGGCCACGGCGCAGGCGGCCGCGACGCCGGGCCCGCGCCCGGCCGCGCCCCCTCCCGCGGCGTTCAGGAGGCACCGCCCGCGGCGGTGAGGACGGCCAGCAGGGGGACGACCCGCTCCGGGGGGACGATGTAGTGCCCGCGCCGGACGGTGGTGAGCCACCCGGCCGCCACGAGCAGGTTGACGTGGTGGTAGATCTGGCCGGTGGTACCGAAGCCGGAGAGCTCGGCCAGGCCGGCCACGGTCCCCGTGCCCTCCCAGACCGCGTGCAGCAGGTGGAGCCGGACGGGGTGGCCCAGGGCGTCGAGGACGGCGGCCGCGCGGGACCAGTCGGCCCCGGCCAGCCGGTCCACGGGCAGGCCCTGCTGCCACTCGATCGCGTCCTCGCCGTCCCCGTCCCGGACGATGCCGGCGAAGACCACGGCCCCCCGCCCCGCGGCGTGCCCCCGGAGCGCCTCCAGGGCGAAGAACGCTCCCCCGGGCGCCCCTTCCGTGCCCCCGCCTCCCCCGGGCGGCGCGGGCGCCGCCTCGGCCCGGCCCTCCAGTTCGGCGACCCGGGCCTCCAGGTCGGCCAGACGCTGCTCGGTCGTTCGGTCCACCACGCCCCCAGGTAATTCGAAATTCCGTAACTACGTAAAAACCATCTTACCCCCGTACGGAACGCGTCCGGCCCCACCCCTCGGCGACACGGGAGATTTGCCCTATCGGGTACGAACAGTGAGATACCGATGACCGGCAGGGGCTGATCATGGAGGGGCGGCGCGCGACCCGCGCACACGCCAGGGACACCCGAGGGGCCGCCCCTGCCCGGACAGGCACCACCCCGGGCGCCCGGGCGGCCGGTGAGGAGCCGACATGCGGACAGAGGCAGCCAACGGCTGGCAGTTCTTCGTCGCCACACTCTTGATCGTCATCGGGGCGGTCAACATCATCCAGGGGATGGTGGCGCTGTTCTCCCCCGACTTCTACATCGCCACGGGCACGGACATGCTCTTCCTCGAGTACGGGTCCTGGGGCGTCCTGCTCGGGCTGTGGGGCGCGGTCATGGTCGCCGCAGGCGTCGCCGTGCTGTCCGGCCGCACCTGGGCGCGGGTGTTCGGCATCGTCCTCGCCTCCCTGAACGCCCTCGCGCAGCTGGCCTTCGTGGTGGCCATGCCCCTGTGGTCGATGGTGGCCATCGCCGTGGACATCCTGGTGATCTACGGGCTGACCGCGGGCTGGCCGACCCGGGCGGGGGACGCGTCCCCGCAGTCCGACGAGGCCGTCTACCGCAGCGGCTACCGGGCGTCCCACGAGGCGCCGCGCCCGACGCGTTCGCCGGAGCAGCGCACCGGCGGGCAGCAGACCACGGGCCAGGGCTCCTGACCTCGGCCGCGACCGCCCCCGTTCCGCGGACGGGGGCGGTTCCGCGCGTCCGCGCCCGCTGCCGGAGGAGGCGGGCACACGCTCCCGGGCGCGACCCCCGGGGAGCGGTCGGCCCCGGGAGGGCGCGCGGCCCGGGGCGCGCCCGCCGGCTCAGTCCCCGTACAGCGCCGCCAGCGCGTCACCGTACCTCTCCCGGACGACCCGCCGCCGGAGCTTGAGCGACGGCGTCAGCTCACCGGTGTCCGGCCCCCACTCCTCGGCGAGCGACCTGTGGGCCTTGACCTGCTCGGCCCGGTTGAGCCGCCTGTTGGCCGCCTCGACCGCGCGCCCCAGCTCCGCCGCCACCTCCGGGTGGGCGGCCAGCGCCTCCCAGTCCCCGCCGGTGTCGATGCCCCGCGCCTCGGCCCACACCGGAGCCGTCTCGCGGTCCAGCACGAGCAGCGCCACGAGGTAGGGCCGCCGGTCGCCGTGGGCGTACGCCTGGCCGATCAGCGGGTGCTCCTTCAGCGTGTTCTCCACGAGGGCCGGCGAGATGTTCTTGCCGTTGGAGGTGACGATCAGCTCCTTCTTGCGGTCGGTGATCCACAGGTAGCCGTCCTCGTCCAGGCGCCCCACGTCGCCGGTGGCGAACCACCCGTCGGCGTCGGCGGCGGGCAGGATCCGCCCGTCCGGCCCCAGGTAGCCGCCGAACACCGACTCCCCCCGCAGCAGGATCTCGCCGTCGTCGGCGAGGCACAGCTCCACACTGTCGATGGGGCGGCCCACCGAACCCAGCCGGAACCCCGAGGAGGGGGCGTTGGCCGTGGCCACGCCCACGGACTCGGTCAACCCCCAGGCGTCCATGACCAGGATCCCCAGGCCCGCCCAGAACCGCACGACGTCCATCGGCATGGGCGCCGACGCGCTCGACGCCCAGGCGACCCGGTCCAGGCCGACCCCGGCCAGCAGGGGCCGGAAGACCTGTGCCCTGGCCTCGTCGAAGCGCTCCTGGAGTTCGGCGGGCACCCGACCGCCCCGCTCCCGCACCTCCGCGTGCTCGGTGGCGACGGCCATCGCCGCCTCCACCGCGGCGCGCCCCTCCGCCGGCAGCCGGGCGATCCCCGCCCGCAGGGCCGACGCCAGCTTCTCCCACACCCGCGGGACGCCGAAGAACTGGGGCGGGCGCACCGCCCGGAGGACGCCCACCACGTCCCCCGGGTCCGGGCACATCCACACGTGGGAGGCGCGCAGCACCGGGAGGTAGATGCCGAGGACCCGCTCGGCGATGTGGGCCAGCGGGAGGTAGCAGATGTGGTCGGGGAACTCCGGCAGGTCCACGACCGCGTCCACGGCGGCGGCGTTGGCGAGCATGCCGCTGTGGGTGATCGCCACGCCCTTCGGGTCCCCGGTCGTCCCCGACGTGTAGAGGACGGTGAGCAGGTCGTCGGGGGCCAGGTCCCGCCACCGGCCGAACGCGGCGCCGGCCGGGGCTCCGAGCAGGTCCCCGTAGGCGGTGTGGCCGCGCCCGGTGTCGGCCCCCTCGACCACGACCAGGGTCGCCAGGGGCGTGTCGGGGTCGACGACCAGGTGCTCCCAGGCGGCCGCGGTCGCGGCGCTCTCGACCACCGCGAGCCGGGCCCGGCTGTGCCGGACGATGTGGGCCACCTGTTCCGGCGCGGCGGTGTTGTAGACGGAGGTGGGGACGGCGCCCGCGTGGACCACGGCGAGGTCGCAGAGCCAGTGCTCCGGCCGGTTGCCCATCATCAGCAGGACGTGGTCGCCGGGTTCGACGCCGTGGGCGGCGAAGCCCTCGGTGAGCTCGCCGACCCGGTCGCGGACCTGGGACCAGGTGAGCGTGGACCACCCGGGGGATCCGGCCGGGGCTCCGGTTCCGGTTCCGCGCCAGGACAGCGCGGGCGCTTCGGGGTGCTCGGCCGCGGTGCGCGCGAGCAGGCTCGGAAGGGTTCGGTCGGTGGGGACAGTGGGGGGCATGCGTGCTCCTGGCGGTCGTCCTGACACTGTGACCTGAAACACGCCGGACTTTATCATTTCCCCTGCCGCGCGGATATTCTCCTTCGCCCTTTGTTTTTCCGATAACAGCGCGGATGAAAAGGCCGTTCCGTCCCGGGCGACACGGCCGGGAGTGCGGGAAATGCGCAGGTGGAAGCGGAGCGAGAGGGGGTTCGGGCGCGGTCCGGGCCCTTCCGCGGAAGGGCCCGGACCGCGCGGCCGGGGCCCTCGGCCCGTGCCCTCCGCCCGGTCAGTTCGCGGGCGGGTGCAGGTGGCTGGTGACCGCGAGCCGGTTGTACAGGTTGATCATCGCGATCGCGGACATGAGCGCGGCCAGCTGCTGGTCGTCGAAGTGCTCGGCGGCGGCGTCGTAGGTCTCGTCGGACACCCCGTGCTCGCCCAGGCGGGTCATCTCGTCGGTGAGCGCGAGGGCGGCCCGCTCCGCGTCGGTGAAGACGGCCCCCGCCTCGTACCAGGCGGAGACGAGGAACAGCCGCCGCTGGGTCTCCCCCTGCTTGAGGGCGACCCGGGTGTGCAGGTCGACACAGAAGGAGCAGCCGTTGATCACCGAGGAGCGCAGCTTCACCAGCTCCAGGAGGCTTCCCTCCAGGTGGCCGGCGATGACCTTGTCGATCTCGTCCAGCTTGCTGTAGACCTCCGGGAGCTTCTTCGCCCAGATCACACGCGTCCTGGCCACGGGGGACCGCCTTCCTCGTCGGTCGCCCCTCCCCGGACGGGGCGGGGCGTCACGGGTGCACTGGGGTCAAAGCTACCAACGCCCCCGGCGGCGGAGCGGCCCCGGACCGTTTTCCGCCCCTGTTCATCCTTGGTGGGAAAAGTGTCCTGTGATATCGGAGGTCGCCTTTTTACGGTTCCTCCTTTCGTGGCCGGAGCCGCTACTTTTCTTGGCGTTCACAGGCGCCCGGGAAGTGAGGCCGTACCGACGAATTCTCCGGGCGACGCGGCCTCCCCGTCCCCGGCGGTCCGGAGCGGCCCGTGGCCGGCCCCCGCTGTCCGCCGCGGCGACGGCGGGCGCACCCGGGTCGTTCCCCGGGACGGCCCTGCCGGGGTCGAAGGGCACGCGGCCGTCGCCGTGCGCGTTCGCGGCCCGCTACGGCCTGTCGGCGGCGGTGTCGGCGCCCCTGGCCGGGGCAGGGGGCCGGAACCGCTCCGGTGGGCGTACGCGGTGGCGACGGCCGGCCCGGTGGCGGGCCGGGGCGTCGCGTTCCGGCGTCCGCCGGCACGGGTCCGACCGCCGGCTCAGGGCCGCGGCCCGCCCGCCTCCGCTCCGGCCCACTGCCGGAGCACGGTCCGCTCCTCCTCCGCGTCGGGGTGCGCGTCGTCCCACGCGGCGTAGCCGTCGGGGCGCACCAGGAGGACCTGCGCCCCGCCGGGCAGGTCGCCCCGGACCCGCAGGATCCGGACCCGGTCCGCCCAGGGCAGGGCCGCCTCGGCCGCGGCGCCGTCGGGGGAGGCGTCGAGCAGGGTGAAGCGGACGCCGTCCATCAGCTCGTACAGCCGCGCGGGCCGGTCCCCGACGGTGAGCGGCAGGTCGTCCACGCGCGTGCCCGTGGTGTCGGAGACGGTGAGGCCGTCGGGGAGCTCGTAGGAGTGGCCGAGCCCCGCGAGCCGCAGGCGGACCCTGTCCGCGAACGCGTGGACGCCGGCCAGCGCCGGAACCACCCGGGAGCGCACCGCTCGCACGGGCGCCGGGGCGACGGCCGCGCGCAGGATCATGTCGCTGAGGCGGAGGGTGGCGCGGCCGGCCCGGTGGCGCTCGGCCTCGTAGGAGTCGAGGAGCCAGGCGGGGGCCCACCCCTTCTCGACGGCCGCGAGCTTCCAGGAGAGGTTGGCCGCGTCCTGGAGGCCGGTGCTCGTGCCCATGGCGCCCATGGGCGAGTGGACGTGCGCGGCGTCCCCGGCGAGCAGGACCCTGCCGACGCGGTAGTCCCTCGCCTGTCGGCGTTCGCTGAGGAGGCGCGCCGACCAGCGCACCTCCGCGACGTCCAGGACACCGCCGGAGAGTCTCCGGAGGGACTCGGCGACCTCCTCCGCGTCGACCGGTCCGCCCGGCGGGGCGTCCTGGCGGGCGCGGTCCCAGACGGTGGCGCGGTACCAGCCGTCGCCGTAGGGCGGGAGGAGGGCGACGCCGTCGGGTCCGACGAACGGGTTGACCGCCGGCGGCAGTTCCCGCCTGAGCCGGACGTCGGCGAGCAGGATGCGCGTGTCGTAGCCGTGGCCGCCGAACCGCACCCCCAGGAGTTCCCGGACGGTGCTGTGCGCGCCGTCCGTCCCGACGACGCGGTCGGCCCGTTCGGTGCGCTCGCCGTCGGCGGTGCGGACGGCGAGGTCGACGCCGTCCTCGTCCTGGGCGAGCCCGGTGACCTCGGCGCCCCGGACCACGGGCACGCCGAGCCGTTCGGCCCGCTGCCGGAGGAGGGCCTCGGTACGGCCCTGCCGGACCACGAGGACGAACGGGAAGCGGCTCTCGGGGTGGCGCATGTCGAGGGTGAGGCCGCGGCCGTCGCCGAAGGCGACGCGCACCTCGGGGACGGGGAAGCCCTGGGCGACGAGGGTGTCGGCGAGCCCCCGCACGTCGAGCAGTTCGAGGGCGCGGGCGTGGACGGCGAACCCGCGGGTCGGGCCGGTCTCCCGGGCGCGCTTCTCCAGGACCCGGACGTCGATCCCGGCCTCGGCCAGGTCTCCGGCGAGCATGAGGCCGGTGGGCCCCGCTCCGACGATGGTGACGCTCATGGCTGTGCTCCTCGGGGGGCGCGGCGGCTGTTACGCCTCTTCCGGTACTCTGGGTACCGGAACTCCGAGTACCGATACTACGAGTACCCCTACTGCTGTCAAGGCCCGGGAGGAAGCATCATGGGCACCGCGGGAAATGGGGCCAGGGGCGGCCGCCGTCCCGATCCGGCCGTGGACGAGGCGATCCGCGCCGCGGCGCTGGAACTGCTGGTGGAGCGCGGGTTCGGGCTGACCTTCGACGAGGTGGCGGCCCGGGCGGGGGTCGGGCGCACGAGTGTGTTCCGGCGCTACCCGACCAAGCGGGACCTGGTGGCGGCCGTCGCCGGACAGGTCGGCGCCGACCGGATGGAGGTGCCCGACACCGGGTCGCTGGAGGGCGACCTCACCGCAGCGGTCGGCGTCGTCCAGGGGGTGTTCGGCGGGACTCCGCTCCAGGCCCTGGCCCGGCACGCGCTCTCCGACGCCCTCCGGGACGGGGAGGGCGCCGCGGTCCTGCGCTCGCTCCTGGAGCAGCGGACGACCCTGGTCCGGGAGGTCCTCGCCCGCGCCGCCGCACGCGGGGAGGTCTCCGACCCCGACCGCGCCCCGCTGGTCGCCGACCTGCTGTCCGGGGCGGTCCTGGTCCGTCTGGCCACCGGTACCCCCTTCCCCGAGGGCGGCGAGGCGGACCGCCTCGCGCGGGCCCTGGTCGCGGCCGCCCGGGACTGAGCCCGGCCGGCCCCGCGGGCGGCGGAGCGGCGGGACGGGCGGGCGTTCCGCGCCGGGGCACGCCCGGGGCAGTCGGGAGGGTGGCCTGGCGGGTCCACGAGTTCGCCCCTGCCCCGGGCACGCGCGGGGCCGCCGACGGCGGCGGCGGGACCGCGGGGCAACCGACGACGGCGGGGCCGCGTGGCGATGCCCGCGGCCGACGCGAGCGGGGGCGGCGACCGGGGGCCACGAGCGGGCACGCCCGCCCCCGCGGCGTCGACGCGCCGTCCACAGGCCCGGGAACCGTCCGGCGCCCCGGGGCGGCGTGCGGTTTGCTGGGAACAAGGGGGGTCCCGGGGCCTGCCCGCCCCGCCGTGCCCGGCGCGCGCCGGTCAGTCCTCCGACCGCGCGTCGTGGGTGAGCAGGGCCAGCTGCACGCGGCCGGTCAGGTCCAGCTTCGCGAGCGCGCTGGACACGTGGGACTTCACCGTCCCCATGGACATGTACAGGCGTTCCGCGATCTCCGCGTTGGACAGTCCCGCGGTCACGGCCTCGGCGACCTCCCGCTCCCGTTCGGTGAGCAGCTCCAGCCTCCGCCGTGCCCGCTCCCTGCGGGTGGGCGCCTCGGAGCGCTCGGCCGGGTCCTCCCCGGCCACCCGGTCCATCAGCGCGCGGGCCACGCCCGGCGAGAGCACGGGCTCGCCGGCCGCGGCGCGGAGCACCGACTCCACGATGCGCTCGGGCTCGGTGTGCTTGAGCAGGTATCCGGCGGCGCCCGCCCGCAGGGCCCGCACCACCGTGGCGTCGGCGTCGAACGTGGTCAGGACGATGACCTGGGGCCGTGCGCCTTCCCCGCCCGATGCTCCGCCGCGCAGGCCCTCGGTGGCGGTGATCCCGTCCACGCCGGGCATGCGCACGTCCATCAGCACCACGTCGGGGCGGTGCTCGGCGACGGCCGCGGCGACCTCGGAGCCGTCGCCCGCCCCGCCCACGACCTCGATGCGGTCGTCTCCGGAGAGCATGATCCGCAGCCCCGCGCGCACCAGGGGGTCGTCGTCGACGAGGAGTACGCGCACGGGGTCGGTAGGCACGGCGACCACTATGGCACCTCCGGGGGTTCCGGCCACGGCAGGGTCGCGGACAGGCGGAAGACCCCGTCCTCCGCTCCGTGGAACAGCTCGCCGCCCTCCAGCGCGACCCGCTCTGTCAGCCCCGTCAGGCCCGCGCCCGCGCCCGGGATCTCGCCGGAGACCACCCCGACCGGCAGCGCGCTGGTCACCGACACCTCCACGCCCCGCCCCGGGCCGCCGGCCACCCGCACGCCCACCCTGGCCCCCGGGGCGTGCTTGCGCGTGTTGGTCAGCCCCTCCTGCACCACCCGGTAGACGGTGCGCGACACCTGTCCCCCCGGCTCGGCCCCTGCGGGGACGTCGAGCTCCCACCCCACCCGCTGCCCCGCGGCGACCGCCTCCCCGACCAGCCGCCCGGTGTCGGCGAGCCCCGTCGCGGGCGCGGCGGTGCCGGCGTGGTCGTCCGCCCCGCCCGGCAGTGTGTCCGTGGAGCGCAGGACCTCCAGGACCCCGCTGAGCTCCTCCAGGGCGCGGTGCGCGTTGTCCCGGATGACCCGGACCGCGGCGCCGAGCTCCGCGGCCTCCAGCGGCGCGGCGGCGCCCGCCTCGGCCCGTTCTGTCCTGTAGGCGAGGGCTCCGGCGTGCACCGACAGCAGGGACATGCGGTGCGCGACCACGTCGTGCATCTCCCTGGCGATACGGCGCCGTTCCTCGGAGCGGGCGTCCTCCAGCCGCCGCTCCCGGTCCGCGCGTTCGTGCCGGACGTCGGCCCGCAGGCGCTCCACCAGCTGGCGGCGGGCGCGGATGGCGACACCCCAGCCGACGCTGCCCGTGACGAGGGAGGCCGCGAGCGCGACGGAGAGGACGCTCTCGACCCGTCCGGGCGGCACGGTGACGAGCCAGGGCAGGCCCAGGAGCATGGTCAGCGCCACCGCCCACGCCGCCTGCTGCCAGGGGCGGCGGATCGCGAGGCCCACGAGGCCGACGACCAGGGCGGCGGTGACCGAGTTGGAGAAAGCCGCCAGGACGCACAGGACCAGGGCCACGGCGAGGGGGCGCCTGCGGCGCAGGAGGAGCACCAGGCAGCCGACCGCCCCGGCGACCGCGTCGGGCACGAAGAGCCACTCCGGCACGTGGTGCGACAGGCCGATGAGGTGCCCGGCGAAGTAGCCGGCGGAGACGTTCAGCCACCACAGGAAGGCGGTGGCGAACAGGAGGGCGTCCACCACCGCGTCCCGCCACCGCCGGCGGGAGCCCCCTGGCGTCCCCGCGGCCCCGGGCGCCGCCCCCTCCCCGTCCTTCCCCCCGGTCGCCGCCGGCGTGGTGCGCACTGGCCGCCCTCCCTCTCGTCGCCACCAGCCTAGGACCGCCGCCGCCCCGCCCGCCTCTGCCCGAGGACCGCCCCTCGTTCGGCCGATCGGCCGATCGGCCATGACCACTCGGACGATGCGCCCGGGTCCCCGCAGCGTGAGCATGGGGGTATGAGCGACGACGTGCCCGCGCTGGAACTGGACGGGCTGACCAAGACCTTCAACGAGACCAGGGCGGCCGACGGGGTGTCCCTGTCCGTCCCGCGCGGGGCGATGCTCGGGCTGGTCGGCCCCAACGGGGCCGGCAAGACCACGTCGCTGTCCATGGCGGTGGGGCTGCTCCGCCCGGACAGCGGGACCGCGCGGGTCCTGGGCGCGGACGTGTGGGCGGACCCGGTCTCCGCCAAGCGCCTGCTGGGGGTGCTGCCGGACGGCCTGGCCCTGCCGGAGCGCCTGACCGGCGGCGAGCTCCTCGACTACTGGGGGCGGTTGCGGGGGCTCGAACGGGGGGTGGTCCGGGCCCGGGCCGAGGAGCTGCTGCGCGTGCTGGAGCTGGACGGGGCCGAGGCGGACTCGGTCCTGGTCGCGGAGTACTCGACCGGCATGCGCAAGAAGATCGGCCTGGCCACCGCCCTCCTGCACGCCCCGAAGGTCCTCGTGCTCGACGAGCCGTACGAGGCGGTGGACCCGGTGTCGGCGAGGGTGCTGACGGCGATCCTGCGGCGGTTCACCGACGGCGGCGGCACGGTGGTGGTCTCCAGCCACGTGATGGCGCTGGTGGAGCAGCTGACCGACCGGGTGGCCGTCATCGCCCGGGGCCGGGTGCTGGCCGACGGGTCCCTGGCGGACGTGCGGGGGACGGACGCCACCCTGGAGGACACCTTCGTCCGCCTGGTGGGCGCCCGCGAGGTCGGGAAGGGGGAACTGGCGTGGCTGTCCTCCTGATCCGCCTGAAGTTCACCCTGCTGGGCCACTCCCCGACGGGGATGCGCCTGTTCGGGACCGCCCTCGCGGTCCTCGGTCTCGGCATCACCTGGTACTTCGCCCTGGCGGCCGGTTCGGACGCCGTGCGGGCGGACCTGCTGTCCCTGGCCTTCGCGGTGTGGGCCGCGACGTGGATGCTCGGTCCGACCGTCGCCAACGGCACGGGGGTCCTGCGCTCGCAGTACTTCGCGCTGCTGCCCCTGGACCGGCGCCGACTGGGCGCGATCCTGCTGCTGACCATGTTCTTCGACATCGGCCCCGCCCTGACCCTGGTGGCGCTGGCCGCCCTGGCCTGGCACGCGCTGGCGGTGGACCCGGCGGCCCTGCTGGTGGCGGTCCCGGGGGTCCTGCTGCTGTGGGTGTTCGTGGTCTCGCTGTCCCGGCTGGTGTTCCGCGCCCTGGGCGCGGCGATGCACTCGCGGCTGGGGATGGAGATCGCGTCGGTGCAGTGGGGCCTGATCCTCGCCGGGCTCTTCTTCGGGTGGATGGCGGTCCAGCCCGCGTTCACCGCGACCCTGGACCTGAGCGAGAACGGCCTGGGCGATGGCGCGGTCGGCGCGGTGCTGTCCGCCCTGCCGACCTCCTGGCCGGTGCTCGCCGTCCAGGCCGCGGCCGCGGGGTCCTGGGGGGCGGCCTCCGCCTGGATCGGCGCGCTGGCGCTGCTCACCGGGGCACTGGTCGCGGTGACCGCCGTACTGCTGGCCCCCCGGGTCGGGGCGCGCGGCGTGCGGCGCCGCGGCCGACCCCTGGGCGCGCACCCGCCGACGGCCCGCGGGCCCCGGTTCCCCCTGCTGCCGGACACCCCCCTGGGCGCGGTGGTCGGCAAGGAGCTGCGCCAGTGGTGGCGCGACCCGTGGCGCGGCCTGGAACTGCGCGCGTCGCTGTGGGCGGCGCTGTTCATCGGCCTGCTGACCTGGTCCAGCGGCACGTTCTCCTTCTTCGCGCCGTTCACCGGGGTGATCGCGGCCTTCATCATGGCGCTGTCCACCTCGAACATGTACGGGCACGACGGGACCGCGCTGTGGCTGTCGGTGGTCGGCCAGGGCCGGGACACGGTGCGGGCGGACGTGCGCGGCCGCCAGGTGGCGATCCTGCTGCTGATCGTGCCGGGTGCGGCCCTGCTGAGCGCGGCGTTCGTCGTGGCGACGGGCTCGCCCTGGGCGTGGCCGTACGTGGTCACCGGGATGGCGGTGTTCTTCGGCGTGGGGAGCGGGCTCGCGCTCCTGCTGTCGGTGGTGGCGCTCTCACCCGGGGTGGACCCGCAGCTGAGGGTGGACGCCAACGACTCGGGCGACAACCAGGTGCAGGTGTGGATCGCGCTGGTGGCCCTGCCGCTGCTGTCGGCGCCCGCCGTGCTCGCCGCCGTGTTCCTCGGCCTGGCCGGCCTCCCGTGGGCGGCGGCGCCGGTGGGCGTGCTCAACGGGGCGCTCGCCGCGTGGTGGCTCGGCCGGGTGGCGTACCGGCGGTTGGAGGCGCGGCTCCCTGAGGCGTTCGCCCGGATCAGGTACGGCAAGGAGGTCGCCCTGCGGACCGTGCCGGCGAACGGATCCCTGCTGGACCGGCTGGAGCGCACCGCCATCGAGGGCAACGCCGAGACGAGGCCGACCGGCTCCTGAGCCCGCGGGTCCGGGGACCCGGGCAGTCGGCGCGGCGCGGTCCCGGACGGGGAC
>NZ_JBSHDN010000154.1:0-16171 GCF_053616335.1 Nocardiopsis sp. NPDC055824 | reverse complement strand
GCCCACCGGGTGGGGAAGGCCCGGTGGGCGGCGGCCGTCGCGCCTGTGTGCTGGTCGAAAGCGACGTGACTCCGGTTCAGAGCGAGTAGACGCGCACGTAGTCGACGACCATCCGCTGCGGGAACTGCGTGCTGCCGTCCGGGTAGCCGGGCCAGTTGCCGCCGACGGCCACGTTGAGGATCATGAAGAACTGCTGGTCGTAGACCCAGGGGTTTCCGCGCGTGTCGGCGGAGGTGTAGGTCTGGTAGGCGTTGCCGTTCACCGACCAGGTGACCGAGCCGGGCCGCCAGTCCACGGCGAACGTGTGGAACGTGTCGGCGAACGACCAGCCCTGCGGGTGCATGTAGGAGCCGGTCAGCGGGTTGCCGCCCGAGTAGCCGGGGCCGTGGAGGGAGCCGTGGACCAGGTGGGGTTCGCGGCCGATGTTCTCCATGATGTCGATCTCGCCGGAGTTGGGCCACGGCGTGCCCGGGAAGCTGCCGCCCAGCATCCAGAACGCGGGCCAGATGCCCTGGCCCCGGGGGATCTGGATGCGGGCCTCGATGCGTCCGTACTGCGGCTGGACCTTGCCCTGGGTGGTCATGCGGGCCGACGTGTAGGAGCCGTTCGCCTCCTGGCGCGCCGTGATGACGAGGTTGCCGTTGCCGTCGAGGGCGGAGTTGTTGCGGCTGTTCGTGTAGTTCTGCAGCTCGTTGTTGCCCCAGCCGTGGTTTCCGGTCTCGTGGTTCCAGTTGGCCGGGTTGGGCGCGCTGCCCGACGGGCCGTTGAACTCGTCGGACCACACCAGGGCGGCCTGGCTGTCCACCGTGTCGGAGGCGGGCGCCGCGGAGGCGGGTGCGGTGGACGCGGAGGCGGCGCCGGGGGAGAGGAGGGCCAGCAGGGTGAGGGCCGCCGTGGCCACGGGGGCGAGGAACGTGCGGGGGGAGCGCTCGGTGCGCATGGTCTGCTCCGGGGGGAGGCCCCGCCTGGGCGGGGCGGTCAGCGGGCGGAGGCGGGCCGTCGGACGCGGACCCTGGGAGGTCACGGCGGGAGGCGACCCAGCGTGGTCGCCGCGTGACCCGGTGGATTGTAAAGTTACTGTACGTTTAGTCACCTTGGTGTGCAAGGGGTGGGAGCCCTCGCTCTTGCCCGAACCCGGCGAAGCGGTCCCGACGCCGGGCGCCCCATGCCCCGGCCGTGCCCGGAAGGCGCCACCTCGCAGTCCCCGGCCCCGCCGCCCGCCGTCCCCCCGCCGTCCCCCCGCCGAGCGCCCGGCAGGGCCCCGAGCCCCTTGCGCGCCGGCCCGAGCCCCTTGCGCGCCGGCCCGTGCCCCGCACGCCCTCCCGCCCCGCGTCCTTCCCGCCGACCCCTACTTGTAGGCCGCCGCCCCGTGGCGCCAGTAGCCGACGAAGGAGACGTTCGCCTTGGGGACCCCGCGCTCGCGCACCAGGGCGCGGCGCAGGCCGGTGGGCAGGCCCCGCTCCCCGGCCACGAAGCAGTAGGGCGTCCCCGGGGGGAGCTCCGCGGACAGGACGGTCTCCAGGGCCAGCGCCCCGGGCACCGCCGCCGCCCCGCCCCGGGGCAGCCAGTGGACGCGGACGCCCTCGGGCGCCGCCACCTCCCGGACGTCCCCTTCCTCGGGCACCTCGAGGAAGGCCTCGGCCCGCAGGTCCGCGGGGGCCTGCTCGACGATGGACAGCAGCGCGGGGACCGCGCTCTCGTCCCCCACCAGCAGGTGCCAGTCCGCGTTCTCCGGCGGCAGGTATTGACGTCCTCCCCGGGGTGAGCCCCGGGGATTCCCGCAGCCTCGCGGCTGTAGGCGCGAGACGCCTCGCGGCGTCCGCTGGTTCCTGCTTCGCGGACCGGTGCCCCACCCGAAAGCGGTGGTCTTACCCGGCCTCCACAGGCGTTTCAGCTCTCCGCTTCCCGCGCTCCGGCGAGTTTGCGTCCAGCGGCGAGCACGACCCGGGACGCGTTGACGTCCCGATCGTGGATGGCCTTACAGGCCCGGCAGGTCCACTCCCGCACGTGCAGGGGCTTGGGCCCGTCCACCACCCAGCACGTGTGGCAGGTCTGCGAGGAAGGCAGAAACCTGTCGACCCTGGCGAAGGTGCGCCCATACCGTGCGGCCTTGTACTCCAGCATGCTCACGAACGCCGCCCACCCGGCGTCGTGCACGCTCTTGGCCAACCGGGTGCGCCCGAGCCCCTTCACACACAAGTCCTCCACGTACACCGCTTGGTTGTCACGGATGATCGTGGTGGAGAGCTGGTGGTGGAACTCGCGGCGGGCATCGGCCACACGGGCGTGGACGCGGGCGACCCCCAGACGGGCCCTGGCCCGGTTCTTGGACCCCTTGGCCTTGCGGGACAGGGCGCGCTGGGCCTTGCGCAGTTTGCGTTGGGCGCGGCGCAGGAACCGGGGGTTGGCGACCCTGGTGCCCTCGGACAGGACGGCGAAGTGCCCCAACCCCAGGTCGATGCCCACATCATCGGTGGTCTGGGTGAGGGGTTCGTCCTGGGTCCGCACGACGAAGGACGCGAAGTAGCGGTCGGCGGCGTCCTTGAGGAGGGTCACGGTGGCCGGGGCCGAGGGCAGGGGCCTGGACCACTTCACCTTGACCTCGCCGATCTTGGGCAGGGACAGTTTTCCCTGGCCGGTGATCTTCCAGCGGGCGTTGGCGGTGAACCGGGCCGACTGCCGGCGGTCCTTGCGGGACTTGAACCGGGGCGGGCCCGTCTTGGGGCGTTTGCCTTTGAGGCCGTCGAAGAAGTTGCGGTAGGCGGTGTCCGCATCACGCAGCGCTTGCTGGAGCACGACCGCCGACACCCCGCCCAGCCACTCGCGTTCGGGGGTGCGCTTGGCGTCGGTGATCAGCTTCTTGGACAGCTCGCCGGCCGTGGGGAACGCCTGACCCTGGGCGCGCGCGGTCTCACGGGCCCGCAGGGCGTCGTTGTAGACCACGCGAGCGCACCCGAACGCCTTGGCCAGTGCGGTGCGCTGGTCGGCGTCGGGGTACACGCGGAAGGAGTACCGCAGCTGCACACCCGCATCCTAGCGTTGGCCTAGGGGCGAGGAGAGCGATGTCAGGACGGCAGACACTGTGTTTTCGCGATGCACGCGCACTTGGTTTTCGTGACGAAGTACCGGCACCGGGTCTTCACCGACCGCCACCTGTCACGGATGGAGGAGATCATGCGGGCGATGTGCGCCGGCTTCGAGACCGAACTGGAGTCCCATTACTGGCGAGCCGAACGCCTGTGGTCCGGGTCGTACTTCGCCGGGTCGGTGGGCGGCGCGCCGATCGGTGTCCTGCGTCAGTACATCGAGGACCAGAAACGCCCGTCCCGAGGGACGGGCGTGTGTTCGGATCCGATTCACCTCTGGCGTGAACGCCGGAGCACCCTCGGACAAGACAGGTAGCACCCCTCCGCGAACAGCCCGGCCTCGTAGCCGGGCTCGGCCGCGGACGCGGACGACGTGCGCGCGGACCATCGCGCGGCGTTCGGGTTGCCGGATGCGCATGGCGTTCTCTTCTCCAGGGGGCGGGGAGGGGCGGAGGCCGCCGGGGTCGGGCGACCTCGGGCGGGTCAGGAAGAAGTTAGGTTAGCCTACCCAACATTCTTCTCCCCGTGCGGGGCCCGCCGCCCCGGCGGAAGCGGCCACGCGTTCCCGCGGTCCCTGGACGGCCGGAACCACCGCGTCCGCCCCGGTCGGGCGAAGCCTCCCCGCTCCGGCCTGCGGCGATGCCCCGCCCGGCCCGGCCGAACGGAGCCGGTGGCAGGAACCGCGGCGACGGGGGCATAGGGGAGGGCCAGAAGGGGAGGGAGATAGCAAGAGTTGCCGGAAAACGGTGTTGGAGGGACCGGAGTGATCTCCGGGCCGATGCGTCGTCCGCGAGGGCGGCGAAAGGATTCCGAAACCGCGTCATAGGCGCGGCACGGGACCGTGTACTCGGTGAACCCGGGGCACGGAAACCGTGTCGAACCGTGCACCCGGGGCTTTCCTGAACACCGACCCACCTCAAAGGACCATTCCATGAGCGCCACCGCATCCCACCAGGCCCACCCCGTCTCCGACCAGTTCGCGCGGGCCGCCTCCCGTGACACCTCCCGCGCCCGCTGGCGCCTGCGCGCCGTCCGGGCGGAGATCGTCGAGTTCGGTCCCGACGGCGACCCCGACCTCGTGCGCGTGACCGACGAACTGGAGCACCTGGAACTGGCCGCCGCCGCCAGGCCCTGACCGCGGCGGCCTCCGGCCGCCCGGAACCCCCGGGCCGGAGCGCCGGACCGTCCGCGGCCGGCGTCGCGCGGTCCCGACCGGTGGGTCGCGCGGACTCCCCGCACGTCCGCGCCCACACCGGCCCCTTCCGATCCCCGCCCGCCCTCCGATCGCCTCCGGGCGGTCGAGGTACCGGGCAGGGCGGGCAGCAGCCCGCGCCCGCCCCGCGCTCCGCCGCCTCCCCCCGCCCTGTCCGAACTTCGCTCCCGTATGCCGCACGTCCCGGGGCCGTGTGCGGCGTGTCCGCTCCCGGCCGGGGCGCGGTGTCACGCGGAAACGGGAGAGGAACACCCCGCCCCCTGACTCCCGCGCCCGCTCGTGCGCGGTGTCACGGTGCCGGCGCCGGTTCGGCCGTTCCGGCGTCCGGAGAGGGTGCGCCACCGCAGCAGCCGGCCGGGGCGGCCGCTTCCGTGCCGGTCACGGGGAGCAGGTCCCGGCGGAGGGAGGGCACGGGCGTCTCCGCTCCGGACAGGCCGCCGCGGCGACCCCCCTGGTCCACGGCGGGCTCCTCCGCCGCCTCGGCGGGGCCGCAGCAGCCGCTGGCGTCGGCCTTGGTGGCGGTGGGGTCGTCGAACAGCCCGGCGCCGCCGCACACCCCCGTCTCGGGCAGGACCAGCTCCACCCGGGCCGCGCTCTCGTGGTCCCCGGCCAGGTGCGCGGCGATGCTGCGGACCTGCTCGTAGCCGGTCAGGGCCAGGAAGGTGGGGGCGCGACCGTAGGACTTCATCCCCGCGAGGAAGAACCCGGGCTCGGGGTGGGAGAGCTCGGCCGCCCCATGGGGGTAGACGGTGCCGCAGGAGTGCTGGTTGGGGTCGATGAGCGGGGCCAGTTCCACCGGCGCCTGGAGGGCCGGGTCCAGGCCGAGGCGGATCTCGGACAGGAAGGACAGGTCGGGTCGGAACCCGGTCAGGGCCACCACCTCGTCCACCGGCTCCAGCGCGCGCCCGCTCTCGCCGACGAGCACGAGACGGTCGTCCGCCGAGCGGACCTCGGCGGTGCGGAACCCGGTCACCACCTCGATGTGCCCCGCCTCCACGGCCGTGCGGGCCCGTTGGCCCAGGGCGCCTCGCGCGGCGAGCTGGTCGGCGGCCCCGCCACCGAAGGCGTCGCCGACCTCCCCGCGCCGCAGCACCCACACCGCCTTCGTCCCCGGGCTCTCCTGGGCCAGTGAGGCCAGGGCCACCAGCGCGGTCAGCGCCGAGTGCCCGCGCCCGACCACGGCCGTGGTCCGCCCCGCGTGACGCGCCCGGACCGCGGGGTCGGCCAGGTCGGGGATGCGGTAGGTCAGGTGGGCGGCCGCGGCCTCTTCGCCAAGAGCCGGCAGGCCGTCGCCGCCCACGGGGTTGGGCGCGTTCCAGGTGCCGGAGGCGTCCACGACCGCGCGGGCCGGGATCCGCTCCTCCCCGGCGCCGGTGCGCACGCGCACGGTGAAGGGCTGCTCCCCGCGCCCGGCGTCCACGAGCCGGTCCCGGCCCAGGCGGCTCACCCCCCTCACCTCGGCGCCGAAGCGCACACGGTCACCGAGGACCCCGGCCAGGGGAGCGAGGTAGGCGTCGACCCACTCTCGGCCGGTCGGGTACCCGCCGTCGTCCGGGCGCCGCCACCCGGTGGCGGCCAGGAGCTTCTCGGCCGCCGGGTCGACCAGGTCGCGCCACATCGAGAACAGCCGCACGTGCCCCCACTCGGACACGGCCGCCCCGGCCCGGTCGCCCTTCTCCAGGACCAGGACCGGAAGCCCGCGCGCGACCAGCTCCGCTGCCGCCGCCAGCCCCGCGGGGCCGGCGCCGATCACCACGACAGGAGATTCCCCGGCCATGACACACCTCTTTCATCGACTGCTGCCTATGAAGCGTGACTCTATCGATGTGTATCGATGGAAGCAACCATAGATAGTGGTCGATAATGTGGGGCATGACCGTGACCCGGCCCGAGCGCGCCGTACCCGCACTGCCCCAGCCCGAAGCCGAGACCTACGCCGCCTGGTTCGCCTGCCTGGCCGAACCCATGCGCGTCCAACTGCTCCACGCCATCGCCACCACCCCCGGCTCGGTCAGCGTGGGACAGCTCGCCGAGATGGTGGACGTGCGCCAGCCCACCGTCTCGCACCACCTGCGCAAACTCGCCGACGTCGGCTTCGTGACCCTGACCAGGGTGGGCACCTCCACCCGGGTCGCCGTCAACCCCGCCTGCTGCACCGGCCTGCCCCACGCCGCCGACGCCGTCATGGGCATGCTCAACGCCCGGCCCTGCTGCCCCACCGACCTGCCCGCCGACACCACCACCCGTGCCATGGCCGACGCAGACCTGGCCGAGGTGCACCGCATCTACGCCGAGGGCATCGCCACCGGCGACGCCACCTTCGAAACCGAGGCCCCCGCCGTCGAGGACCTGAAGGCCAGGTGGCTCCCGGGGCACCGCTGGGTGGCCGAGACCGACGGGACCGTGGTGGGCTGGGCCTCCGCCTCGCCGGCCTCCTCCCGCGAGGCCTATGTCGGGGTGGCCGAGACGTCGGTGTGCGTCGCCGAGGGCGCCCGCGGCCGGGGCGTGGGCAAGGCGCTGCTGTACCGGCAGGTCACCGAGGCCGACGCCGCGGGCCTGTGGACCCTGCAGACCTCGGTCTTCCCCGAGAACCGGGCAAGCCTGGCCCTGCACCACCAGGCCGGCTACCGCACCGTCGGGGTGCGCGAGCGCATCGCCCGCCACCACGGCGCCTGGCGCGACACCGTCCTCCTCGAACGACGGCGGCCGGAGGGCGACCGGGCCGGATGACACGGCGGGGGCGGCGCGGGCCGGGGCGCGCGACGGCCCGGCCGGGCGGGGCGCCGTCGCGGGAGGCGCGGGCGGAGATTTCGAGACGACGGGGTCCGCCCGCGGGGCCGAACACTCCAGCCACACGGTGCTCGCGCCCCCCACCGCCCCCTGAGCAGCCCCACAGCTCCTCCTCCCCGGTGAACAGGGGTGCGGCCTTCTCCATAACCACCGTCACATTGTTGGTGGGAAAGATCTGTCAACCCCCTGTGTGACCACGGCGTCTCTGAGAGAGACGGTGCTCGCGCCGTCGAGCGCGTGGGAGTCACGCGTACGAGGTAGGGGGAAGCATGGAGGGCCGTCACGGCAACCTGGTGGAGAGCGGGGCGTACTGGCTCCTCTACGTGGTCTCGGTGAGCGGTGCGCTGCTGCACTGGCGGCTGGGCAACGAGGGCCTCGCGGCGGTGTGCGCCGCGGCCGCGGTGTCCGGCGCGCTCCTCATCGGCAGGGGGCACCGCGGCATCGCCGCATAGCGCGGCCGGAGCTCCGGCCGCGGCACTATTCCCGGCTGTACTGGGGGGATTTTCACCCACCGCCCGCACCCGTCCCCGGGCGTTCGCCGCACGGCCGTGCGGATAGTCTTCCGGGTATGCGTTCATGGTCTGCGCCTGACATCGTCCCCCTGCCGGGTACCGGCGGCCCCCTCCGTATCCACGACACCACCACCGGACGGATAGAGACGACGACGCCGGGGCCCCGGGCGGGGATGTACGCCTGCGGGATCACCCCCTACGACGCCGCCCACCTCGGACACGCCTTCACGTACCTCACCTTCGACCTGGTCAACCGGGTCTGGCGCGACGCCGGCCACGACGTCGACTACGTGCAGAACACCACCGACATCGACGATCCGCTCCTGGAGCGGGCCGAGGCCCTGGGCGTGGACTGGCGCGACCTCGCCCACCGCGAGATCGATGTGTTCCGGGACGACATGGCCGCGCTGCGGATCATCCCCCCGACCTCCTACGTCGGGGTCGTGGAGTCCGTCGACCTCATCAGCGAGCTCGCCGCGCGCATCCGCGGCACCGGCGCCGCCTACGAGATCGACGGCGACCTCTACTTCTCCATGGCCGAGGCCGAGCACTTCGGCGAGATCAGCCACATGAGCCGCGAAGAGATGCTGGAGGTGTTCGGCCAGCGCGGCGGCGACCCCGCGCGGGCCGACAAGAAGGACCCGCTCGACTGGCTGCTGTGGCGCGCCGAACGCCCCGGCGAACCCGCCTGGGAGAGCCCGCTCGGTCGCGGCCGTCCCGGCTGGCACATCGAGTGCAGCGCCATCGCCCTCGACAGGCTCGGCCCGAACTTCGACCTCAACGGCGGCGGCAGCGACCTGATCTTCCCGCACCACGAGATGGGCGCGGCCGAGACCCGCGCCACGACGGGCGGCCCCAACGCCCAGCACCACCTGCACGTCGGCATGGTCGGCCTGAACGGCGAGAAGATGTCCAAGTCCCTGGGCAACCTCGTGTTCGTGTCCAAGCTGCGCGAGCAGGGCGTCGAACCGGCCGTGATCCGCCTGGCCATGCTCACGCACCACTACCGCTCCCCGTGGGAGTGGACCGACGTGGAGCTCCCCGCCGCCGCCGAGCGCGCCTCCCGCTGGCGCGCGGCCCTCGCCCTGGGTGCGGGACCGGACGCCGCTCCCGTGCTGGCCGCCGTGCGCTCGGCCCTGGCGAACGACCTGGACTCGCCCGGCGCGCTGGCCGCCGTGGACGCCTGGGCCGACACCGCCCTCACCGCGGGCGGCACGGACGCCGCGGCCCCCGCCCTGGTGCGGGCCACGGTCGACACCCTCCTGGGCGTCGCCCTCTAGGGTTTTCCGGGCCGGGGTCCCGCCCCGGCCCCGGGGCGCTCCGACGCCCCGTCCGCCGCAGGAAGGGCGCACCGCGTCGCGCGCAGGCGGCGCCGCGCCCCTTGCCGGGCACGGGCCCTGTCGGGGCGCGGGGTTTGCCGGAGGCGCCCCGTCAGGGCGCCGAGAAGTCCGGGTAGGGCGACCGGGGCGGGTCGTCGGGGCTCAGCCGCACCACCGGGATGCCGTTCTCCGGATCGGCCCCCACCCTCGCGAAGGACTCCGGGCCGCCGTCCACCTCGTGCCCCAGCCCCCGCATCAGCGCCACCGCGGCCTCGGGGTGGCGCTCCGCGTAGTGCGCCAGCGCCTCCCCGGACTCCTGCGGGGAGAGCACGGTGGCAGTGCCCCGGTGGCGCCGCCCGCCGACCTGGAACAGCACACGCGGCTCCGCGACGATGTTGCGGAACCACTGGGAGCGCCGACCGTAGCCGGAGGCGATCAGCACCGCCCCCGTGGTGTCGTTGCGTCCCACCACCTCCAGCACCGCCTGGCGGGCCTCCCCCGTCGTGCGGCCCCGGTGCGTCAGCAGCACGAACCGGCCTCCGAGGGCCCCGCCCAGCCCCAACCTGTAGATCCAGATCGGCGCGCGGAACAGGGCCCGGCTCAGGGGTGTGGTGGGCGGTTGGGCGAACGGCATGGCGTGGCCTTCCTGGGTACGGTCCCGGGCACGGGCGCCCCGAGTGTAGCGACGACGCCGCCCCGCCCCGCCGCCGCCACGCCCGCGAACCGTCCGAGGGCGGTGCCACAATCCCGGACATGCAGACAGGACCGGACGTACTCCGCGACACCGACTGGACCCGTACCTTCCACGCCTACGGTTCCGGCGCCGACGCCCCCGACCACCTGGCGCCCCTGCTCACCGGAGACCCCGGCGGGAGCGAGCGGGCCCTGGGCTACCTGTACAGCGCGATCCTCCACCAGGGGACCGTGTACTCCGCGACCGTCCCCGCGGCGCTGTTCGTCGCCGGGATCCTGGACCGCCCCGCGCTCGCGGCCCCGGCCACGACGCCGTTCACCGCCTCAGGGGAGTCCGCACCCCTCCGGCAGCTCCTGCTGGGCTTCCTCGCTTCGGCCGCCGAGGGCGCGCTGCACTGCCCCGCCCCCGGGGACCAGGCGCCGCCCGAACCGCCCTCCGAGGCCGACCTCGACCGCGTGTACGCGGCGCTGAACGCCCCGGACGCCGCCGAGGACGCCGAGATCTGGGAGGACCCCGTGATGGACGCCCTCATGTACCGGGTCGGCCCGGACATGCGCGCCGCCGCCCCCGTCCTGTACGAGGCGGTCCACCCCCACCTCACCCACCCCGACCCGGTGACGCGCATGCACGCGGTGGAGGCCGCGACGGCCGCCGCCCGTCTGGGCGGGTTCGACCCGGACCTGTCCGGCGCGGCCGACATGGCCGAGTCCCGCGACGAGGGCGCGGTGATCGTCCTCGCGCTGGGACAGGCCGGGCGGGACACCGCCGAGTTCCTCGCCCACGCGGACCCGGCGATCCGTGCCTGCGCCGCCCTGGCCCCCTCCCAGGCCGGCAACCCGGCCGCCACCGACGAGCTGGCCGCCGCACTGGCCGACCCGGCCGCGGCGGACGCCTGGTTCGGGAGGCGTCCGGCGTACTTCCCCGGCCACGTCCGGTTCACCCTGGCCCGGGCGCTCGCCGAGCGGGCGGCCCCCGACGACGCCGAACGGCTGCTGCCGGTGCTGCGCGCGATGGTGCCGCTGTCCTCCACGTACGTCGGCGCCCAGGACGTCGGCCCGCTCCTGCGGGTGGCGTTCCCCGCGGCCGGGGAGGCCGGCGCGTGCCGGGACCTCACCGCGGTACAGCGCGCCTACCTGTCGGCCCTGCTCGACAACGACGCCCTGTGGGAGGGCAGGATCGCCAACTTCCGGGTCCACCTCAAGGGGCTGGGCCTGCCGGGGGACCGCGTCGGGATCAGCGCCCTGGCCGGGGTCTGAACGCGGGGGCGGACACCGGGTGCGGGGCCCGGCCCGCAGGGGCCCCGTCCGCTCCCGGCAAGGCCCGGAGGGGATTTGTTCATCTTCGTCTCGATATGCACGTGCAGGGTGACCACCTGTGGCCACGACCTCGGCCAAACACCCGTATCAGGGCTCCAGGCGTGGTGGGATAACCCCCATGACAACCCCCACGCGGCACAGCGCGGCCGCCGAACTCATCGCGGACTTCGTCTCCACCGGTGGTCACCTGACGGACCGGGCCGACCTCGCGCGGTTCCTCCGCCGGCACCACCTGGCCACCGAGGGGGCCATCCCCATCACCCTCGCCGACCTCGACGAGGCCATCGCCCTGCGCGACGGGATCCGGGCCGTCCTGGACCGGGACTCCGAACCGGACACCGAGGCGATCGCGCGGGGGCAGAAGGTCCTGGACGGCCTGCGGGTCACCGTGCGGCTGGAGCCCGCCCGCGACTCCGGGGGACAGCTGGCCCCCGCCGTCGTGGACGAGGTGCGGCGCGGCCTGGCCCGCATCGCCGGGGCCTGGGCCGCGGTCCTGGCCACGGGGGAGTGGCGCGGCCTGCGGGTGTGACCGGGACCCTTCCGGCCAGGGGCGGGACCCGGCGGCGGGGTGGCCGCGGCCGGGGCCCGTGGGCGTCGCGCCCGGATGTCAGCCGTCGTCGCGGCGGCGCAGGTAGCGCTCGAAGTCCCGGGCGATCGCGTCGCCCGAGGCCTCGGGGAGCTCGGCGGTGTCCTTGGCCTCCTCCAGGCCGCGCACGTACGACGCGATGTCCTCGTCCTCCGCGGTCAGCTCGTTGACGTTGGCCTCCCACGTCACCGTCTCCTCGGGCAGCGAGCCCAGGGGGACCTGGACGCCCAGGAAGTCCTCCACCCACGCGAGCAGTGCCAGGGTGGCCTTCGGGCACGGCGGCTGGGCCACGTAGTGGGGGATGGCCGCCCACAGCGACACCGTCTCCATGCCCACGGAGCTGAACGTCTCGTGCGCGACGCCCAGGATCCCGGTCGGCCCCGAGTAGGTGGTCGGCTCCAGACCCAGGTCGGTGCCCAGGTCCACCGGCGTGGCCATCCCGGTCACCGGGATCGGCCGCGTGTGCGGGGCGTCCGCCAGCAGCGAGCCCAGCATCACCACGCGGGTGACACCCAGCTCCCGCGCGATCGCCAGCAGGTCGGCCGCGTACGAGCGCCACCGCATGTTCGGCTCGGGCCCGGTGACCAGTACCACGTCGCGCCCGGCCCCGGGCGGAGAGGCCACCTGGACCCGCGTCGTCGGCCATTCGACCTCGCCGACCACGCCCTCCACCACGGACATGCGCGGACGCGTCACCTGGAAGTCGTAGTAGTCGTCCGGAGCCAGGGCGCACAGCTCGTACGCGCCCCACTCCCTGGACAGGTGTTCCACGGCGAGGCTCGCGGCCTCCCCTGCGTCGTTCCAACCCTCGAACGCCGCCACCATGACAGGCTCGACAAGCTCCCGGGCGAGCTTGATCATCGGTGGCCCCTTCCTGCACGTGGACGGAGTCCACCCTATGGGGTGCCGCCCCACCCGGGAAACCGTTATGCGGGCCCGGCCAGGGGGGCCTGGCGCACGCGAGGTGGGACACCTGTCTCACGTGCTGAAACAGCCTATGGGGTAGCCTCGGAGACAGCGACTGAAACGGACGCAGCTGTCCCCGGACGCCCGACCCGCCCCGCGCCGCGGGTCGACCCAGTGCCACGCATCACGGGGACAGAACTGGGCCGCCCCGGTGCTCTTACATAGAGTTGCTGAACATGAGAGCTCGCCTCACCTTCCGTGAAGCACTGTCCCGACGCGTCCTCGTGGCGGACGGAGCTATGGGCACCATGCTCCAGGCTCACGATCTCGACCTCGACCAGTTCGAGGGCCACGAGGGATGCAACGACATCCTCAACCTCACCCGTCCCGACATCGTCCGCGACACCCATGCCGCCTTTCTTGCCGTGGGTTCCGACGCCATCGAGACGAACACCTTCTCCGCCAACTTCTCGGGTCTGGCCGAGTACGGCATCGAGGAGAGGACCTACGAGATCGCGGAGGCCGGAGCACGGGTGGCCCGAGAGGCCGCCGACGCCTACTCCACCCCCGACCAACCCCGCTACGTCCTCGGCTCCGTGGGACCCGGCACCAAGCTGCCGACCCTGGGCCACGCCCCCTACGCCCTCCTGAGGGACTACTACGAGCAGTGCCACCGGGGCCTCATCGACGGTGGCGCCGACGCCATCCTCATCGAGACCTGCCAGGATCTGCTCCAGGTCAAGGCCGCCGTGGTGGCGGCCCAGCGTGCCCGCAAGGCCCTGGGCAAGGACATCCCGATCATCGCCCAGGTCACCATCGAGACCACGGGCACCATGCTGCTCGGATCGGAGATCGGCGCCGCGCTGACCTCCCTCGAACCCCTGGGCATCGACGTCATCGGCCTCAACTGCGCCACCGGCCCCGCCGAGATGAGCGAGCACCTGCGCTACCTCTCGCACCACTCGCGCATCCCCATCTCCTGCATGCCCAACGCGGGCCTGCCCCAGCTGGGCGCCAACGGGGCGGTCTACCCGCTCTCCCCGGCAGAGCTGGCCGACGCCCACGACACGTTCACCACCGAGTTCGGCCTGAGCCTGGCCGGCGGCTGCTGCGGCACCACCCCCGAGCACCTGCGCCAGGTCGTGGAGCGCGTCCAGGGACGCGGCATCAAGGACCGCAAGCCGTTCGTGGAGGCCTCGGCCTCCTCGCTCTACCAGAGCGTGCCCTTCCGGCAGGACGCCAGCTACCTGGCGGTCGGCGAGCGCACCAACGCCAACGGGTCCAAGAAGTTCCGCGAGGCGATGCTGGAGGGCCGCTGGGACGACTGCGTGGAGATGGCGCGCGACCAGATCCGCGACGGCGCCCACCTGCTCGACCTCAACATCGACTACGTGGGCCGCGACGGGGTCAGCGACATGCGCGAGCTGGCCTCACGCTTCGCCACCTCCTCCACCCTGCCGATCATGCTGGACTCCACCGAGCCCCCCGTCCTGGAGGCCGGGCTGGAGTCCCTGGGCGGCCGGGCGGTCGTCAACTCCGTCAACTACGAGGACGGCGACGGCCCCGACTCCCGCTTCACCCGCATCATGGAGCTGGTCAAGGAGCACGGCGCCGCCGTGGTCGGCCTGTGCATCGACGAGGAGGGCCAGGCCCGCACCGCCGAGTGGAAGGTCCGGGTCGCCAGCCGCCTCATCGACGAGATCACCGGCGACTGGGGCCTGCGCACCGGTGACATCCTCATCGACTGCCTCACCTTCCCGATCACCACCGGACAGGAGGAGACGCGCCGCGACGGCATCGAGACGCTGGAGGCGATCCGCGAGCTCAAGCGCCGCTACCCCGAGGTGCAGACCATCCTGGGCCTGTCCAACCTGTCCTTCGGCGTCAACCCGGCCGCCCGTATCGTGCTGAACTCTGTGTTCCTGCACGAGGCGGTCCAGGCGGGGCTCGACTCGGCCATCGTGCACGCCTCCAAGATCGTGCCGATCAACCAGATCCCCGAGGAGCAGCGCAAGGTCGCGCTCGACCTCGTCTACGACCGGCGCGAGGGCGACTACGACCCGCTCTCCGCGTTCATGGACATGTTCGAGGGCGTGGACGCCAAGTCCATGCGTGCCTCCCGCGCGGAGGAGCTGGCCGCGCTGCCCCTGTGGGAGCGACTGGAGCGCCGCATCATCGACGGGGAGCTCACCGGCATCGAGGCCGACCTGGAGGAGGCGCTCCGGTCCAAGCCGGCCCTGGCCATCGTCAACGAGACGCTCCTGTCCGGCATGAAGACCGTCGGCGAGCTGTTCGGCTCCGGCCAGATGCAGCTCCCGTTCGTCCTCAAGTCCGCCGAGGTCATGAAGAAGGCGGTCGCCTTCCTCGAACCGCACATGGAGAAGACCGACGACGACGGCAAGGGCCGCATCGTCCTGGCCACCGTCAAGGGCGACGTCCACGACATCGGCAAGAACCTCGTCGACATCATCCTGTCCAACAACGGCTACGACGTCGTCAACATCGGCATCAAGCAGCCCGTCTCGGCGATCCTGGAGGCGGCCGAGACCGAGCGGGCCGACGTCATCGGCATGTCCGGGCTCCTGGTCAAGTCGACGGTGATCATGCGCGAGAACCTGGAGGAGATGAACTCCCGGGGCATCTCCGAGCGCTTCCCCGTCCTCCTCGGCGGTGCGGCGCTGACCCGCTCCTACGTGGAGCAGGACCTGGCCGAGACCTTCGACGGCGAGGTGCGCTACGCCAAGGACGCCTTCGAGGGCCTGCGCCTGATGGACGCGTTCATGGCGGTCAAGCGCGGCGAGGAGGGCGCCTCGCTGCCGGCCCTGCGCCAGCGCCGCGTCAAGACGGGGGCCAGGCTCAAGGTCACCGAGCCCGAGGAGATGCCCGCACGCAGCGACGTGTCGACCACCAACGCGGTGCCCACCCCGCCGTTCTGGGGGGACCGGATCAGCAAGGGCATTCCGCTGGCCGAGTACTCCGCGTTCCTGGACGAGCGGGCCACCTTCATGGGCCAGTGGGGCCTCAAGGCCGCCCGCGGCGGAGAGGGCCCCTCCTACGAGGAGCTGGTGGAGACCGAGGGCCGCCCGCGCATGCGGATGTGGCTCGACCGCATCCAGACGGACGGCCTGCTGGAGGCGGCCGTGGTGCACGGCCACTACCCCTGCTACAGCGAGGGCGACGACCTGGTGGTCCTGGACGACGACGGGGTCACCGAGCGCACGCGCTTCACGTTCCCGCGCCAGCGCCGCGACCGCCACCTGTGCCTGTCCGACTTCTTCCGGCCCAAGGAGTCGGGGGAGCTGGACGTGGTGTCCTTCCAGGTGGTGACCGTGGGGGCGGCGATCAGCCGCGCCACCGCGGAGCTGTTCGAGAAGAACGCCTACCGCGACTACCTGGAGCTGCACGGGCTGTCGGTGCAGCTCACCGAGGCGCTCGCCGAGTACTGGCACACACGCGTCCGCGCCGAGCTGGGCTTCGCGGGAGAGGACCCGGCGGAGCTGGACGCGTTCTTCAAGCTCGGCTACCGGGGTGCGCGGTTCTCCCTGGGCTACGGGGCGTGCCCCGACCTGGAGGACCGGGCCAAGATCGTGCGCCTGCTGGAGCCCGAGCGGGTGGGCGTGAACCTGTCGGAGGAGTTCCAGCTGGTGCCGGAGCAGGCCACCGACGCGATCGTCATCCACCACCCGGAGGCGACGTACTTCAACGTCTGAGCCGGACGCGCGGCCCCGCCCCCGGACCGGGGGCGGGGC
>NZ_JBSHDN010000153.1:0-16292 GCF_053616335.1 Nocardiopsis sp. NPDC055824 | reverse complement strand
GACCGGTACGGTCGCGGGGGCGTGGTCGTCGGGCCGGCGGGGGAGAGGACCCGTGAGGGGTCCTACTCCGCGCGCCAGCCGCCCTGCCGGGCGGACAGGTTGAGGGCGGTGGTCACCAGGGGCACGTGGCTGAACGCCTGCGGGAAGTTCCCGACCTGGCGTCCGGCCCGCGGGTCCCACTCCTCGGCGAGCAGGCCCACGTCGTTGCGCAGGGACAGCAGCCGCTCGAACAGCTCGCGGGCCTCGTCCTGGCGGCCGATCGCCAGCAGGGCGTTGGCCATCCAGAAGCTGCACGCCAGGAACGCGCCCTCGTCGCCCGGCAGCTGGTCGGCGGAGCTGTCCAGGTCGGTGCGGTAGCGGAGCACGAACCCGTCGACCATGAGGTCCTGGCGGACTGCCTCGATGGTGCCGACGACGCGCGGGTCGTCGTAGGGGAGGAACCCGACCTCGGGGATGAGGAGCAGGGCGGCGTCGAGCTCCTTGCTCCCGTAGTACTGGGTGAAGGTGTTGCGCTGGGGGTCGTAGCCGTACTCGCACACCTCGGCGTGGATGGTGTCGCGCAGGGCCCTCCACCGCTCGATGGGGCCCTCCTTGCCGAACTCCTCGATGCTGCGCACCGCCCGGTCGGCCGCCACCCACGCCATCACCTTGGAGTGCACGAAGTGCTGGCGGGGTCCGCGCACCTCCCACAGCCCCTCGTCGGGCTCGTCCCAGCACCACTCCAGGTAGTTGACCAGGGAGCGCTGCAACCCCCAGAGGTAGTCGCCGCCGCGGATGTTGTGGCGGCGGGCCAGGTGCAGCACGTCCATGACCTCGCCGTACACGTCCAGCTGGTACTGGCCGACGGCGGCGTTGCCCACGCGGACCGGGCGCGAGGCCTCGTAGCCGGGCAGCCAGTCGGCCTCCCACTCGGTGAGGCGGCGCTCGCCCCGGATGCCGTACATGATCTGCATGAGCTGGGGCTCGCCCGCGACCGCCCGCACCAGCCACTCGCGCCAGGCCAGGGCCTCGTCCTTGTACCCGGAGCGGATCATCGCCTCCAGGGTGATGGTGGCGTCGCGCAGCCAGCAGTAGCGGTAGTCCCAGTTGCGGACCCCGCCGATCTCCTCGGGCAGGGACGTGGTGGGGGCGGCGACGATGCCGCCGGTGGGCCGGTAGGTGAGGGCCTTGAGCACGATGAGGGAGCGGATGACCGCCTCCCGGTAGGGGCCCTCGTACGTGCACTGGTTGACCCACTTCTCCCAGAACCGCTCGGTCCGGGAGAGCGCCTTCTCGGCGTCCAGGTGGTCGGACTCCTCCACCTGGGAGGGGTGCCAGGTCATCACGAACGGCACGCGCTGGCCCGCGGTGACGTCGAAGGTGGCGTCGTGGGTGAAGTTGTGGCCCTGGAGCTCGACGGGCGTGCTCAGCCAGATGGCCTCGGGGCCCGCGATCGCGACGAGTTCGGCGCCGGTGCGGTGCACCCACGGCACGACGTGGCCGTAGTCGAAGCGGATGCGCATGGAGGTCTCCATGCGCACCGACCCGCGCAGCCCCTCGACGATGCGGACGATGTGGGGGGCGCCGCCGCGGGGAGGCATGAAGTCGATGACCCGCACCGAACCGGTGGCGGTGTCCCACTCGGACTCCAGGATGAGGGTGTCGCCCCGGTAGCGCCGGCGGGTGGCCCGGGGTTCGCCGTCGGCGGGCCTCAGGGTCCAGCTCCCGTTCTGGTCGTCGCCCAGGAGGGCGGCGAAACAGGCCGAGGAGTCGAAGTCGGGCAGACACGCCCAGTCGATCGAACCGTCACGCCCGACCAGCGCGGCGGTCTGCATGTCGCCGATCATTGCGTAGTCTTCAATCCAGCCGGGCACGCGGCTCACCCCCATCACGTCGTCCTGGTTGCTGCGGTCGGCGCCGATGACTCGCGGGGGTCTGCCGCACCATCGCGGACGGTTTCGCGCACGATCGCGTGCGCGCCCCTCCGGGGTCCCTCCCCCCGCCCGCCAACGGGTGGGAACCCGCTGGTGGGACAGGGCGCCGTTCGGGTCACGCGCGTCCTCCGGCCGGCCCGTCCTCTGCCCTCGTACCCGGGTATGTGCCCAGGTAAGGGCAGCCGAAAAGGCCGGTCGCCGAGGAACCGTGCCGAAGACGGTCCTTCCGTTCACCGCGGTCCCATCTTCCTCCCTCCGCCGGGCCCGCGCTACCCGCAAGTGCACGTGCATCTGGAGGTGCAGCGAAGTATGTGGGGTATTGGGGGAATTTGGTGAGCAGAAGTTATGACGCGGTGATCAACGACCGGTGACGAAATGGCTAAGACCCCTGTGGGACCGGGGTTTCGGGTGTCTCGTCCGGCATGCGGAGCAGTGGTAGGAACAGTTGCGCGAGGGGACCGATCGCCACCGCGAAGACCACGGTTCCCACCCCCACCGTGCCCCCCAGGAGCACCCCGGTCACCACGACCGACACCTCGATCACGGTGCGCGCCAGCCGCACCGACCACCCCCGCGCGGCCAGTCCGGTCATGAGCCCGTCCCGCGGGCCCGGACCGAGCCCGGCCCCGATGTAGCACCCCGTCGCGATCGCGCACACCAGCACCCCGAGCACCAGCAGCCCGACCCGCGCCATCAGGGAGTCGGTTCCGGGCAGCAGCCACAGGAACAGGTCCACCGTCATGCCGACCACGACCACGTTGCTCAGCGTGCCCAGGCCGGGCTTCTGCCGCAGGGGGATCCACAACAGCATCAGCAGGGCGCCCACCAGCACGCTCCACGTGCCGATGGACAGGCCCGTCTGGCGGGCCAGGCCCTGGTGCAGCACGTCCCAGGGCATGGAGCCGAGCTCGGAGTGGACCAGCAGCGCACCGCTCAGGCCGTAGAGGGTCAGTCCCGCGTACAGCCGGACCAGGCGGCGCAGCCGGGGGCGCGGAAGGACCGGGGTGATCATCACCCGGCCGAGCAGGCCGGCTGCCGTCGGGCGGACGGGGTGCTGTTCTGCGGTCACTGGGGTTCCTGCCCTTCGGTCGGGGACGCGCTCCCGGCGCGGTGCGGACCGCGCGGGTCCCGGCGGCGCCGGGACCGCCCTGGGGAACGCATTCCTGGGATCATCGGATGAAGCGCCGCGGGGTGAGGCGGCGCAGGAGCGGGGCACGGCGGCAGGCCGCCGGGCGCCCGCGGCTCGACCCCCACCGGCTCGTCCGGACCGGGAGCCATAAGGGGATCCACCTCGATATCGTGGCGGAGGTGGCGCTGGAAATGAAGTGCCAATCCAGTCAACTGGCCCGTTTCGCGACGCGGGGGAAGACGGGGGAACGGCATGGCGAGGCAGAGCGGCCGCCGCCTGGAGCGCACCAGCGGCGGGAGCGGCACCCGGCGGATCAACGGCCGGCTCCTGGCGCGCCTCATCGGAGAGGCCCCCGTCGAACGCCCCTACTACCTCGCCATCTCCCGGGCCGTCAGCGCGCTCGTCCTGGACGGCAGGGTCCCCACCAACACCCGTCTGCCCGCCGAACGCGACCTCGCCGCCGCCCTCGGCGTCAGCCGCAACACCATCACCGCCGCCTACGCGTGGCTGCGCGACAACCGCTTCCTGGAGAGCCGGCAGGGCGCGGGCAGCTGGACCGTCCTCCCCGACGCGGCCACCGGCGAACCCTCGCCCTTCTCGCACGCCTCCGAGCACATCGACCTCGGCGTGGCCGCTCCGCCCGCGGTGGAGGGCCTGCGCGCCGCCGCACTCCAGGCCGCCGAGCAGCTCTCCGCGCACGTCGGCGGACTCGGCTACTACCCCTACGGCCTCCCCGAGCTGAGGCATGCCATCGCCCGCCGCTACGTGGAGCGCGGCCTGCCCACCACCCCGGAGCAGATCTTCGTCACCAACGGCGCCCAGCAGGGCATCGCCCTGATCATGGACCTGCTGGTCCAGCCCGGCGACGAGGTGCTGGTGGAGTCGCCGACCTACCCGCACGCGCTGGACGCCGCCCGCCGCACCGGCGCGCGCGTGCGCACCGTCGGGGTGACCCCCCAGGGGTGGGACATGGAGTACCTCACCGACGCGTTCCGCCAGTGGAGGCCCGAGCTGGCCTACCTCATCCCCGACTTCCAGAACCCCACCGGCGCCCTGATGGACGACGACGAGCGCCGGGTGGTGGTGCGCGAGGCGCGCAGGGCCGGCACCCACCTGATCGTCGACGAGTCGGTCTGCGAGCTGGCCATCGACTCCGGGGACCTGCCCGCCCCGGTGGCCGCCCACGACACGGACGGGCGGGTCCTGACCGTGGGGTCGGTGGCCAAGCTGCTGTGGGGCGGCCTGCGGGTCGGATGGGTGCGGACCACGCCGCCCATGGTCGCCAGGCTGATGGCCACCCGCCAGCGCTTCGACCTGGCCGGGGCGGTCCTGGACCAGCTCACCGCCACCCACCTGCTCGCCGACGTGATGCGCGTCCGGGCCGAGCGCAGCCGCCAGCTGCGCCGCAACCGCGACGCGCTGCTGCACGCGCTGCGCGAGCGGCTGCCCGACTGGCGTTCCAGCGTGCCCGGCGGAGGGCTGGTTCTGTGGACGACCCTGCCCCACCCCGTCGCGGGAGCGCTGTCCGCGGCCGCCGTCCGGCACGGGGTGCACCCGGCGGCCGGCCCGGTGTTCGGCGCGGACGGCACCCTGGAGCGCTACCTGCGCCTGGCCTACACCCAGCCGCCGGACGTCCTCGCCGACGCGGTCGACCGGCTGGCCACCGCCTACTCCGAGACCCTCGCCCACCCCCTCCAGCCCCGCGGCCAGCTGTACGTGTAGCCGTCGGGGCCCTCCGGCGGCCCGGGCGGCCGTTCGCCTCTCCTGGAGCGATCCCCGTCGGCCCGAGGCCCCCGTCCGTCCCCGTCGGACCCCCGTGGGCGGGAACCCTCCGCGCCCGCCGCCCCGGGCGGGGCCGTGGGCGCGCCCCGGAAAAGCGGTGGCGGGGGCGCTGTTCGCGGCCGCCGCGCTGCTGTGCGCGATCGCGGCGCCGCGGTTCCGCGCCGGGGAGCGGGAGCAGCGGGCGCGGGAGCAGGGCGGGGACGCCCCCGGGCCCTAGAGGGTGACGTTCGCGACCGCGAACCGCTGGGCGAAGCGGACGACCTCGGCCATCACCTCGTCCCGGTTGGTCTCGTTGAACACCTCGTGCCGCGCGCCGGGGAAGATCCGGGCGGTGAAGTCCTCGCCCGCGATCGCCTCGATGCCGACCCTGGTGTCGGCCACCGGCACCAGGCGGTCCTCGGACCCGTGCACCCACAGGAGCGGCAGCGACCCCAGGCTCCCGGATCTGACGCCCCACTCCAGCTCGGCCAGCAGGGCGTCGACGGTCTCCCGCTTGAACGGGCCGTGCCACACCAGCTCGTCGGCCGCGTACGCCTCGCCCACGGCGGGGTCGCGCGAGAGCGTGGCCGGGTCGATGGGGGCCTCGGGGATACGCTCGGCGGCGGCGACCTGCTCCAGGGCGGTCCAGCGGCCGAGGACGGGGCCGGAGAGCACCAGCGCCTGGAGCGCCTCGGGGTGGACCTGCGCGTAGCGCGACGCGACCAGTCCGCCCATCGAGTGGCCGATCAGGACCAGCGGCAGCGTCCGGTAGGCGGTGCGCGCCTGCGTGATCAGGCGGTGCACGTCCTCCACCACGCCCGCGTAGTCGTCGATCAGGACCCGCTCCCCGGACGACAGCCCGTGGCCCCGGTGGTCGGCCCCGTAGACGACGGCGCCGGCCGCGACCAGGTCGGCGGCGACCTGGTGGTACCGGCCCAGGTGCTCGCCGTAGCCGTGGACCAGCACGGCCAGCCACGTCGGCTCGCCCTCGGTCGGCGCCCAGGCCCTCGCCGCCAGCTTCCCGGACCCGTCGGGTCCGCCCGCCAGGGCCCACTCGCGTGTGGTGATCACCGTGTCCTGCCTCCTCGCCCGTGTCGTCGTCCGCCGCGGCCGGCCCCGGCCGCG
Source organism: Nocardiopsis sp. NPDC055824 (assembly GCF_053616335.1). NCBI lineage: Bacteria > Bacillati > Actinomycetota > Actinomycetes > Streptosporangiales > Nocardiopsidaceae > Nocardiopsis > Nocardiopsis sp. NPDC055824. Next base: position 10,364 of record NZ_JBSHDN010000153.1, on the reverse strand, counting down.
GCGACGGGTGCCGCCGGGACGCTCTCTGGGATGGTCACCCTAAGGGGCTGCGGAGCCCGTGTACACGAGGCCGGAGCGGGCAGGCGGGGCGGGCCGCCGGGCCCGAGGAATCCCGGATGTCCCGGGCCGCGGGCCTGCGGGGCCGGGCCCGTACCTGTGCGATCGCCCTACCAGCCGCTTCAACTTCGTGTTCGACAACGAAATGCGTCATAGGGTGTGATCAGGATGTCCGGTAATGAAAGGGATCTTCTACGCTGATCTCTGCCGAACCCCGCGGGCGGGTATAGCCCACAAGACAAGCCCGATGACTCGGACTGGAGAGGGTGGGGCCCGTGCTGGCCGATTCCTATGGGCGACTGGCGACCGACCTGCGTGTGTCGCTCACCGATCGCTGCAACCTCCGATGCACCTACTGCATGCCCCCCGAGGGCCTGGAGTGGCTGCCCAAACCGGACCTGCTCACCGACGACGAACTCCTCCGACTCATCGGGATCGGGGTGACGCGGCTCGGCATCACCGAGGTCCGCTTCACCGGCGGCGAACCCCTGCTCCGGCGCGGGCTGCCCGGCCTCGTCGCGGGCACCACCGCCCTCGCCCCCCGACCCCGGACCGCCCTCACCACCAACGGCATCGGCCTCGCCCGCATGGCTCCCGCCCTCGCCGAGGCCGGCCTCGACCGGGTCAACGTCTCCCTCGACACCCTCGACCCCGAGGTGTTCGAGACCCTCGCCCGCCGGCGCAGGCTCGACGACGTCCTCGACGGACTGGCGGGCGCCGCCCGGGCCGGGCTCACCCCGGTCAAGGTCAACACCGTCCTCATGCGCGACATCAACGACGCCGAGGCCGCCGGCCTCCTGCGCTACTGCGTCGAACGCGGCTACGAGCTGCGGTTCATCGAGCAGATGCCGCTCGACGCCCAGCACGGATGGCGGCGCGACAACATGATCACGGCCGAGGAGATCCTGGGCCGTCTCGAGGCGGAGTTCACGCTGGAGCCCGCCGACGGCGACACCCGCGGCAGCGCCCCCGCGGAGCTCTTCCACGTGCGCGGGGTCCGCTTCCCCAACGGCGAACCGGCCACCGTCGGAGTCATCGGCTCGGTCACCAGGCCCTTCTGCGGCGCCTGCGACCGGGTCCGGCTCACCGCCGACGGACAGATCCGCAACTGCCTCTTCGCGCGAGAGGAGTCCGACCTGCGCTCCCTGCTGCGCGGCGGCGCCACCGACGACGAGATCGCCGAGCGCTGGATCGCGGCCGTCTCCGCCAAGCTGCCCGGACACGGCATCAACGACCCCAGCTTCCTCCAGCCGTCCCGCCCCATGTCGGCCATCGGCGGCTGACCGCCCACCTCCCGGTCCCGAGCCCCGTCCGAAAACCCGTTGCCGCCGCGCCCCCGTTCTGGCTTGATGTCCGGGGGCACGGCCACGTGCCCGGACCGACGACGCACAGGCCAGATCTGGAAAGGGAGGTGGCCTGACCATGCCCTACACCGAAGTTCCCGGTGATCGCGTTCCCATCCGTATGTGGGCCGCGCCCGACGGGGTCGAGGCCGCGGCGATGGAACAGCTGCGCAACGTCACCCGCATGCCCTGGGTGCACGGACTCGCCGTCATGCCCGACGTCCACTACGGCAAGGGCGCCACGGTCGGCTCGGTCATCGCCATGCGCGACGCCGTCAGCCCCGCCGCCGTCGGCGTCGACATCGGCTGCGGGATGACCGCCGTGCGCACCGACCTGACCGCCGAGCGCCTGCCCGACGACCTCGGGCGGCTCCGCTCCGCCCTGGAGGCGGCCGTCCCCGTCGGGTTCCACGCCCACGACGAACCGGTCGACCCCGCCACCGTCCCCACCGTGCGGGAGACCGACTGGACCGGGTTCTGGAAGGGGTTCGACGACCTGGCCCCCGCGGTGCGCCCCCGCCGGACCCGCGCCCGGCGCCAGATGGGCACGCTGGGCGGCGGGAACCACTTCCTGGAGGTGTGCCTGGACGACGACGGGGCCGTGTGGCTGGTGCTCCACTCCGGGTCGCGCAACATCGGCAAGGAACTGGCCTCCCACCACATCGAGCAGGCCCAGGCGCTGCCGCACAACCAGGACCTGCCCGACCGGGACCTGGCGGTGTTCGTCACCGGGACCCCGGAGATGGACGCCTACCGCCGGGACCTGTTCTGGGCCCAGGACTACGCGCGCCGCAACCGCGACGTCATGATGGGCCTGGCCTGCCGGACCCTGGTCGAGCAGATCCCCGGCACCCGCTTCGAGCAGTGGATCTCCTGCCACCACAACTACGTCGCGGAGGAGACCTACGACGGGGTGGACGTCCTCGTGACCCGCAAGGGCGCCATCCGCGCGGGCTCCGGCGACCTGGGGATCATCCCGGGGAGCATGGCCACGGGCACGTACATCGTCCGCGGGCTCGGCAACCCGGCCTCCTTCAACTCCGCGTCGCACGGCGCGGGCCGCAGGATGAGCCGGAACAAGGCCCGCAAGACCTTCACCGAGGCCGACCTGGTCGAGCAGACCCGGGGCGTGGAGTGCCGCAAGGACCGGGGCGTGGTCGACGAGATCCCGGCCGCCTACAAGGACCTGGAGTCGGTCATCGCGGCCCAGACCGACCTGGTCGAGGTGGTCGCCCACCTGCGCCAGGTGGTCTGCGTCAAGGGCTGACCCGCGGGCCCCTCCTCGCCGGAGGGGCCCGTCGTGGTCCATCCTGGGGGCATGGACACCCCGAGCACACGGAGCACGCCGCCGCGCCAGGACCGCCCCGGGGCGCTCGACGCGGTGATCCTCGCCGGGGGCGGAGGGCGCCGCATGGGCGGCGTCGACAAGCCCGGGCTGGCCGTGGCCGGGCGCACGCTGCTGGAGCGCGTGGCCGACGCGGTCCGCGCCCACGGCGCGGCCGCGGCGGGGACGGGGACCGACACCCGCCTGGTCGTGGTCGGCCCGCACAGGGAGAGCCCCCGCGCGCTCTACGTGCGCGAGGACCCGCCGGGCTCGGGGCCGGTGCCCGCCCTGCGCGCCGGGATCGCCCACGTGCGCTCCGGCTGGTTCGCCCTGCTCGCCGCCGACCTGCCCCACCTGGCCCCGGAGCACCTGGACGCCCTGGCGGGAGCCGCGGTCCGGGCCGGGGCCGGAGCCGTGTTCGTGGACCCCGCGGGCCGGGAGCAGTGGCTCACCGGCGTGTGGCGCACCGACGCCGTCCGCGACGCCCTCGCCGGCTACACGGGCCGATCGCTGTACGGGCTGCTCGGCCCCCTGGAACCGCGCCCGGTCCCCGCCGACGACCTCGCCGCGGCCGACTGCGACACCCCCGAGGACCTCGCCCGGGCCCGCGGGCTCCTGGAGCCGCCGGCCCCCTGACGCGGCAGCCCGCGCCCGGGCCGCGCCCCCGCCCACCAGCACGGCTTGCCGGATCCGGCCGCGGTGGTCCATCATGAGCGCCATGACGATCAGGAAGGGCGGATCCCGCCCGGGCCGTTGAGCCCCACCGCGCCGACGTACGGGTCGGCCGACCACCTCCTCCGCTCCCTCCGGGACCAGGCCGCGTCCCCGCGCATGCGGACCCTCGCGCTCTACGCCCGCGACCACGCGGGCACACCCCACCTCGCCGGAATCCTCCGGCAGCTCGAAACCGACGGCCACGGCCGCCTCGCCGTGCACATGGCCACGGCCGCGCGCGACACCGCCGCCGTCGCCCGCCACCTCGCCGGACCCGACCACGCGCTCCGCCGCGCCGCGCTGCGCGCCGTCCGCGAGTTCCCGCTCCCCGACGAGGCCGTCCCGCCCGTGCTGACGGACGCCCCCACGGGTCTGCGCCGCGCCCTCTACCGCACCCTCTTCCACGCCCGCCGCACCTCCGTCGCGGACCTCCTCCTGCCCCGCGTCCGCGCCGACCACGGCGACGCCGAGGCCGCCGCGCTCCTGCCCGCCTGCTCATCCGCACAGGTGGCCCGCCACCTGCCCGACCTCCGCCACGCGGTCCGCTCCTGGACCCGCCTGGCCCGGCGCCACCCGGACATCCTCCTGGAACTCCTCTCCGGCGTCCGGGACGACCTCCGGGAGCACGGCGGCCACCTCCACAGCGTGTTCCCCGACTGGCGGCGCCTCTGCCGGGCGCTCGACCCGGTCCGCCCCGCCGAGCTCGGCGGCCTCGCGAAGGACCTCGGCCCGCGCGTCGCACTCCGCTCCGGGGCCTTCCCGCACACCCTGCGCGCGCTGCCGGCGGACCCCGGCCGCAGACAGTACCCGCAGCGCTTCCCCGCGCTGCCCGACGGAAGCCGCGACGTCCGGGTCCTGTACAGGGAGATGCGCCGCCGCCCCCCGGTGGCGCTGGCGGTCCTGCGGTCCATGCCCCCGGCGGTGCGCGGCGAGCACGTCGACGCGTTCACCGACACGGGCCACGACCGCGGCGGGTTCGCGCTCCTGCCCTTCCTCGGGCTGCTCCCCCGCGACCGGGCCGAGGCCGGGGCGCGCGTCCTGCTGGAGCGGCTCACCGCCTTCCAGGCCCGACGCCCCGGGCACTCCGACCCCCACGGCGACCTGGACGCCGTCGCCCACCTGCCCTACGGCGAGGCGGCCGCACCGCTGGAGGAGGCGGCCTCGGCCGGGGACGCCGACCGCCGCGCCCGGGGGCTGGCCCGGCTGGTGGAGGCCACCGCGCGCACCGGGGACCCGGGCCTCCTCGCACGGGTCCTCGCGGAGCGGGTCGACCGGTCCCGCTCGGAACGCGATCCGGTCCGCCGCGCCCTGCTGGTCGCACTGGCCGCCGTCCCGCCGGGGCTGCTGGTCGGCGACGAGCCGCACGGGCGCGCCGCACCGGACGGGGAGGCCGACGGACCCGGCGTGCGCACGGCCACCTCCCTTCCCGCCCTGCGCGGGCTGCTCGCCGACACACTCCGGACCCGCGACACCTCACCGCCCACGCGGCGCGCGCTGCGCGACCTGGCCGCCCGCCTGCTCCGCCACCCGGACACACGCGGGGTCCCGGAAGCGGTCGGATGGGCGCTGGACGCCTATGCCGGCCTCGTCGCGCGCTTCGGCGCGGACGGGCTCGGCGAACCGGGACGCCCCCGGTCCGGTCCGCCGTGGTGGGCCGGCGGGGCGCGGGCGGACCGCGTGCCCCGCGCCCCCGAACCCTTCCTCGACCAGGTGATGCCCCGGGGATCGGAACAGGACCTGTACCGGAGGCTCGCACCGGTGCTCCGGGCCGCCCGCGCCCGGGGCGACTCCGCGCCCGCGGTCGCCCTGGCCCGGGAACTCGGCCGCCGCGCCCGTTCGCTCCCCGGCCTGGGGGACCAGCTGGTGGCCGCGATCCGCCACGACCCGTCCGGCGCCACCGCCGCCGAGGCGGCGGACCTGTACCTGGCCGGGCCGGACCTCCGGGCCGGCGCCCTGGCGCTGTTCCGGTCCGACCACGCCACCGCGCTGGTCCCGCGCGTGTGGGACGTCCTCTCCCGCCACCACGCCCCCGGGATCGTCCACGCCGCCCTCGGCGCGGCCGAGGCCCGCCGCGCGGCGGCCGCCGCGGACACGGGAGGCCGGGGCGCACCGGGCCCGGGCACGGGTCCCGGAACGGCAGACGCGGCCTCCGCCCCCGCCGGACCGGGGCACAGGGCCAGGGCGCACAAGCCCCACGGCACCGCGCTCCCCCTGCCCGGGGACGGCGCCGGCGCCGGTGCGCCCGCGGACCGCGCGGTCCGCGCCCGCGAACTCGACACCCGCCCGTCCGTCCCCGCGTTCACGGATCCCGCGGCCGGCCTCTTTCGGCCCGGCGCCCGCACGCCCGCCTGGGTGCCCCGCATCGACGCCCGGACGGCCCGCGACTGGCCGGTGGACCTCCGGGACCGCGTCGCCGCGTACCTGGAGGGGCTCGTCGGCGATCCCTCCCTCGCGCTCGACGAGCGCGAGGCCGCGCTGTCCGGCCTGGGCCGCCTGCCCGGGACGACCGACCGCGTCGCCCGCTTCCTGGACGGCCCGGACATCGTCCTGCGGGAGGCCGCCGCCGGGGCGCTCGGCCACGGCGACAGGCCCGAGCGCGCCCTGCGCCTGGTGCTGGCCCACGCCGACGGCCCGCAGTCGCGGGCCGCCGCGCCCGCGATGTCGCGCTGTGCCCTGGCGGTCGCGCCCTCCCTGCTGGGCCCGGTCCTGGGGCGGGCGCTGGAGGGCCCGGCCAAGGTCACCGTCCGCAAGGCGGCGGCGCGGCTGCTCGCACACCACCGGCCGCCGGGAGCCGTCGACATCCTCGCCCGTGCCCTGGACGCGGAGGGGTTGCACCGGGACGTGCGCGCCGCCGTGGCGGGCTCGCTGATGCGCGCCCTGGACCACCCGGCCGCGCTTCCCGCGCTGACCGCGAACGTCCGGGGGTTCACGGAGGTGGAGGTCCAGTTCTCCCTGCTCCAGGTGTCCCCGATGCACTGCCCGCCCGCAAGCCGGGAGGCCGTCGCCGCCGTGGTGGCCGCGCTGCCCGACCCGGGCCGCGACCACTGGCGGCTCGGCGGGTGGGCCGGCCGCTGGGCGCCCTGGACCGAGTACGACCTCGACGACGCCGTGGAGGCCCTGTGCGACCCGGACAGCCCCGTCGACCAGGCGTTCCGCGTCTTCCACGCACTCCTGGGCAGGGGCAGGGGACGCGACCGGATCGCGGAGGCGCTCTCCCGGCTGCTGGCCTCCGTCCCCGGGCCGGGTGAGGGCGTTCCCGTGCGGCGGCCGGACGGCGGGTCCGGTGGTGGGCCCCACAAGCGGGTGCTCCGCCTGGTGGACCTCCTGTGCGACGAGGCGGTGCGGGCCCCGGCGGGCGACGACCCCGTCCTGCGCCGGCAGGTGTGCTCGGCGCTCGACCTGCTTGCGGCCAGGGACGAGTACGGGCCCGAGGCGGTGCGGCTCGTGCAGGCGATGATCACCCGGGAGGTCTCACGGGCGGACGGCGACCCGGACCCGGGTGCGCTCGGCGGACTGTTCCTGCGCGCCGCGGCGATCCTGTCCCGGCACGCGCTCCTTCCCGAGGAGGACGCCGAGGGCGTGGTCGACACCGTGGCCCCGCGCTTCGGGCGCGACCCGGTCCCGCGGGAGACGCTGGCCTCGGTGGCGCGGCACGTGTTCGGGGCCGCGGCACGGACCGCGGGGCCGGCGGGGGAGGCGATGGGCCTGATCGGCCTCGGCATCGTGGAGCGGGCGGGGCGCGCCGACGGCTGGCCCGCCCCCTGGCCCGGACTGCTCTCCCGGGCAGGGGAGCTCGGCCACGCACCGGTGCGCCTGGCCGCCTGGCGGCTGGCCGTGGAGTGAGCCCTCCGGGGCGGGACCGGCGGTGTGGGGCCGGTCCCGCCCCGGGTGACGCGGGCGGGTCCGGACCGGGGAGAACGCGGTCCGGCCCCGTCTCAGCCCTCGAACTCCGCCATGGGGACGCACTCACGCAGGAACCCGCGCACCTGCAGGAAGCCGGACAGGTACTCGCGGTGCTCGTCGCAGGCCAGCCACACCTTGCGGCGGTCCGGGGTGTGCAGCTTGGGGTTGTTCCACACGAGCGCCCACGCGGCCTCGGCGCGGCAGTCGCGCCTGGAGCACCGCGTCGGGGCGGCGGAACCGGTATTACCCAATGGTGACCCCCAGGGAGCGAAACGGCTGCCCCGGTCAAGCCGGGGCCACGATCGGGTCGGTGCACCGATCGAATGCGAACAAAAGGCGACGCCGGGTGGTTACGGGGGCAAACCACCCGGCGTCGCACGCGATGTTCCAACGGGGGCTCGGAACATCGCTCCCGCGCTTCGACGGGGGACCGAAGCGCTAGTCCCAATGTACACCGACGCCCCCCGGTGTACATCAAGAGTCAGTTACGACGTTGTCTCGGGAGAGTCCCGCCGGGCGCGTGTCCTCGGCCCCAGCTCAGGACTTTCCTGGCACGTCGTCCAGGGAAAAGGCCGCTTTCCGGGCGGGAGTCCACACCACCCCGGTCACGTGCGTCCCACGCGTGTACAAAGCATTCCCCGGTCGGGGGTAAAGCGCCCCGGAGGCGCTCCGACCTCGGAACGAGCCGGTCGAGAGGCGTCCTGTGTGGCTCCTGGGGAATCAGGGGAGGCAGTGAAACGGGGGTCGCGCCGTGCGCGACCGCGCAACCGACTACCCAGGGGGTCCCACATGTCCCACCACACCTACCGCGTCACGGAGATCGTCGGCACCTCCCCGCAGGGGATCGACCAGGCCATCCGCAACGGCGTCGACCGCGCCTCGGCCACGCTGCGCGGCCTGGACTGGTTCGAGGTCACCGAGATCCGCGGGCACATCGAGGAGGACGGCGTCGCCCACTTCCAGGTGGGGCTCAAGGTGGGGTTCCGGCTGGAGGACTGACGCCGGGGGACCCGCACGCGCCGACGGCCGGGCCCGGTCTGCCGGGCCCGGCCGTCGGCCGCCCGTCAGCCGCCCGGGGACTCGCTGCCCCGCTGGACGTCCACGTGGACGTGGTCCAGGTGCCGCAGGATCTCGTTGTCCGGGTCCGCCTCGTAGTCCCGCCATCCCAGCGACGGGTAGTAGGTGCTCCAGATGCGGTCGTCGAAGATGATCACGTCGACGGCGTAGTCCGGCGCGTGCGCGATCAGCCAGTGCGCCATCACCCAGCCCTCGCGCCGGTTGTCCTCGTCGACCGGCCGGTAGAAGACGTCGATCGCCCGGCCCTCGTAGTGGGCGGACCCCTCGCCGTGCCCCGTGTCGTAGCCGCCCGGGTAGTAGCCGCCGAGGCTGAGGTCGGAGAAGTGCTCCTCCATCCCGTCCTTGAGCTCCTCTGCCCGCGGGGTCAGGCCGGAGGGCTCCAGGTCCTCCTGGACCCGCAGGTCGGGGTCCTTGACGGACCGGCAGGTCAGCGAGGGGCCCGCGTCCTCCTCCGGGCCCTCCTCCAGGACCGTCATGACGGCGTCCGGGATGTCGTCGGTGCCGGGGGCCTCGACGGGGGCGGAGTCGCCCTGCGCGGAGACGGCGGCGGCCGTGGTCGCCCGCCGGGCCTGGTCCCGGTCCAGGCGCACCTGGTCCTCGCCGGTCCACACCGAGCACTCCGGGCCCCACGGCGTCGACACGGGGAAGACGTCGGTGTTGCGGGCCAGCCAGCGGGCGCCGACGACCGCCACGAGGCCGAGGACGGCCAGGATCGCCACGGCGGCCAGGAGCCCGTGCCAGCGGCGCCCGGGCCGCGCGCTTCTGTGTGTCATGCCCTTCCGCCCCTCCGTGTTCGTGCCCGGCGGCGTGCGGGTGCCGCCGACGCGCGTTCAAGAGTGGTCAGTCTCCGAATATTCCATCAGATTTCAGGCACTAGGGACATATTGCCCAGATCAGTTCCCGTCTACCGCCGCGCCGCACCGGCGGTCACCGGATCGACCAGAGGACGAACACGCCCCCCAGGACCAGGGTCAGCGCCCAGATCCGGTCCATGGTCACCCCCTTCCAGCGCAGGGCGTGCACCCCCAGGAAGTCGTAGGCGATCAGGGCCGCGACCCCCGAGGCGAACAGCATCGCCGCCGTGTGCACCCCCGTCGCGGCGAGCCCCGTCAGGGTCGCGTCCCACAGGGACCACCCCCCGTCGGGCGCGCCGGGCGCCGCTCCCGCCGGGGCCGCCTGCGAGGCGGGGTCCGGCGCCGTCCCCCCGTGCCCCGCGTGGCCGCCCCCCTCCGCGTGCGAGAGGCGGCCGGCCAGGACCGGCATGAGCATGAGCCCCGCCCCGTGCGCGGACGACATCAGGAACGACCAGGCGGCCACCTGCCACAGGGGGAGGCGCACCTCCCGCCAGTGGAAGTGCCGGCGCGACAGCAGCATCAGCAGCCCCACGAGGACGATCACGGACCCGCCCACCACGGGGAACAGCACCGAGGCGGTCACCGAACCGGTGACGGTGACGGCGACCGCGGCGACGGCGACGCTCCCCGCGTGCCCGGCCGCGACCGAGGGGAGGGAGCGGAGCACCTCGGAGCGGCCCCCCTCCTGGAGGCCGCGGGACACGGCCAGCAGCCAGCCCATGCCCGGGTGGAGGCCGTGGAAGGCGCCCAGCGCGACGAGGGTCCAGAGCTGCGCGGTGGTCACCGCGTCAGAGTCACACGGCCCGGACGGGGCGGCAACGCCCCCCGGTGCAGCTGACCGACTCCGGTCAGTCACGGTTGCGCGGGGCCGCGGAGGGGCAGCGGGGACGTCTTCCGAGCTCCCCGCCGGGCGGGCCGGCGGGCGGTGGTGTCCTCGGAGGCCGTGGACGCAGGAGCGGGGCGGGGACCGCGCGCCGCCTCCGGCCGTGCGGGCGCCCGGACGCCCGGGGGCGTAGGGCGGGCCGCGGAGGGGCCGTGCGCGGTCGGCGGGCCCGGACGCCGCAAGCCCCGGGACGCGACGGCGCCCGGGGC
>NZ_JBSHDN010000152.1:0-16293 GCF_053616335.1 Nocardiopsis sp. NPDC055824 | reverse complement strand
TACCGCGACAGCGGGAGCCCGTCCGCCATCGACCGGTAGCCGGGCTCGGAGCCGGAGACGGCCTTCACGGTCGTGATCTCTCGGCCGGGGTCGAAGGAGTCCACCCGGTCCACCAGGAGCATGGGGTGCCGTACCGGCAGCCGGTCCAGGATCGCGGTGTAGTCCGGTCCGTACGCGGTCGCGGGCGGGCGGGTCGCGCGGCACGACGGCACAACACAGCTCGGAAACGGGGCGACACCATGCTGGACCTGACCTCTGACGTGGCGGACCTGACCGCCGCACTCGTGGACATCCGTTCCGAGAGCGGCGACGAGGGGAGCCTCGCCGACGCGGTCGAAGGGGCGCTGAAGGCCCTCCCGCACCTCGCGGTCACCCGCGACGGCGACGCCGTGGTCGCCCGCACCGGGCTGGGCCGCCCGCGCCGCGTGGTCGTCGCCGGGCACATCGACACCGTCCCGATCGTGGACAACGTCCCCTCCCGCGTCGAGGGCGGACGCCTCTACGGGTGCGGCACCACCGACATGAAGGCCGGGGTCGCCGTCCAGCTCAAGCTGGCCGCCCTGGTGGCCGAACCCGTGCACGACGTCACCTACGTCTTCTACGACAACGAGGAGGTCGACGCGTCCCGCAACGGCCTCCTCCGGCTCACCCGCAACCACCCGGAGTGGCTGGCCGGGGACTTCGCGATCCTGATGGAGCCCACGGACGGGGTGATCGAGGGCGGCTGCCAGGGGACCATGCGGGTGGAGGTCGTGTCCCGGGGCAGGCGCGCGCACAGCGCCCGCTCGTGGATGGGCGAGAACGCGATCCACGGCGCCGGGGCCGTCCTCGACGTGCTGCGCGCCTACACCCCCCGCGAGCCGGAGGTGGAGGGGCTGCGCTTCCACGAGGGCCTCAACGCCGTGTTCATCGAGGGCGGGGTCGCCGGCAACGTCATCCCCGACGAGTGCGTGGTGAAGGTCAACTACCGGTTCGCCCCGGACCTGTCCGTCGCGGACGCGGAGGCCCACCTGCGCGAGGTGTTCGACGGCTTCGAGGTGCGCGTGGTGGACGCGGCGGCGCCCGCGCGCCCGGGGCTGGACGACCCCTCGGCGGCGGCGTTCGTCGCCTCGGTGGGGGAGGGGGAGGCCCGCGCCAAGCTCGGGTGGACCGACGTCTCGCGCTTCTCGGAACTGGGGGTGCCCGCCGTCAACTACGGCCCCGGCGACCCCGTGCTCGCGCACACGAGGGACGAGTACGCGGAGATCGCGAGGATCCGCGAGGCCGAGGAGCGCATGGTCGCCTGGCTGACCGGGGCCCGATGACCGCCGCGGGCCCGGCCAGGGCGTCCCGGGGCGCCGTGACCGGCCGCGACGGCGGTCCCGGGACAAACCTGCCGCTCGTGGCCACCGCCGGGTCACGTGTGGTTCAGGTGTGAGCCGTTCCCACGCGGATAGCTTTACGACATGACCGAAGACGAGAACGTAAGGCGGGCCGGCCCCCTCACCTACCGGGGCAGCTCGATTCCCAGCACCACCACCGACCAGCGACTCCTCGACCGGCGCGGCCCCTCGGACTGGGTGCACACCGACCCGTGGCGGGTCCTGCGCATCCAGTCGGAGTTCGTGGAGGGCTTCGGGCTCCTGTCCGAACTGCCCTCGGCGGTGAGCGTGTTCGGCTCGGCCAGGATCAAGCCCGGGACCCGCTACTACGACCTGGGCGTCGAGGTGGGCGCCAGGCTCGCGGAGGCGGGCTACGCCACGATCACCGGCGGCGGCCCCGGCATGATGGAGGCCGCGAACAAGGGCGCCCAGGAGGCGGGCGGGCTCTCGGTGGGGCTCGGCATCGAGCTGCCCTTCGAGCAGTCCCTCAACTCCCACATCGACATGGGGATGACCTTCCGGTACTTCTTCGTCCGCAAGACGATGTTCGTGAAGTACTCGCAGGCCTTCGTCGTGCTGCCCGGGGGCTTCGGCACCCTCGACGAGCTGTTCGAGGCGGCCACCCTCGTGCAGACCAAGAAGGTCACCCGGTTCCCGGTGATCCTGGTCGGCCGCGACTTCTGGGGCGGGCTGGAGGAGTGGGTCCGCACCAGCCTCCTGGAGAACGAGCTGATCAAGCCGCAGGACATGGAGCTGGTCCAGATCGTCGACGACCCCCTGGAGGTCGTCGACATCATCCGCAAGTCCCACCTGCACATCGCGCGGGAGCAGGAGGAGCTGGCGCGGTCCGAGGCGGGGCCCGAGCAGTAGGAACCGGGCACGCGCGCCCGGCGCCGCCCCGCCGTGGCGGGGGCGGGCGGGGCCCCGGGGCGCGGACCGCCCCCACGCGGAGCCGCCCCCGGCCGCCCGCCCACCGGCCTCCCCACGGGGGCCGGTGTGTGGCACGATCGGGTCCGTGCCTGTTCTCATCATGATCCTGGTTGCCGCGGCCGCGCTGGCCGTGCTCGTCGGCGTGGTCTACGTCGTGCTCGGCAAGGGCGGTCAGCTCGCCCGGTTCGAGGCCGACTACCCCCCGCTCCCCCTGCCGGACGACCGCGCCGTCAGGGCGCGCGACCTCGGTCGCGTGATGCTCCCCCTCGCCCTGTGGGGCTACCACGTCCGCGCCGTGGACGAGCTGCTGCTGCGGCTCACCATCACCCTGCGCGAGAGGGAGGAGCGGATCGAGGACCTGGAGTGGCGCCTGTCGCGGCTCGACCCCTCCTACGTCCCGGAGGGGACCGGGCCGCTCCCCGGGGCGCACCTGCCCGGGGACGCCTACGCACCCGGCGCGGTGCCCGGGGACGCCTACGCACCCGGCGCGGTGCGGGGGGCAGGTTCCGAGGGGCCGGACGCGCACGACGGGCCCGACGCGCACGGCGGGCCCGACGGGGACGCCGAGCGGGACCCCGCGGGGCCCGGGGACGCCGCCCGGGGCGAGGCCGCGGACGACGTGTCGGAGGACGCCTCGGACGACGCCGCGGTCGGCGGGAACCAGCGCTGACCGGACCCGGCGGCGGGGGCCGGGGAGCCCGGTGCGCCCGCTCCGGGGCGTGCGGCCGCCCGCGGAATCGCGGCGCGTGTCCACCCGGCCCGACCTGCCGATCCGTCGCCCGCTATGCCGTGCATCACAGCCTCGGCGCCGTTCTGTGGCGGATCCGGCGGGTTGGCGTGCTCTATTCTCGGTCGCTGTACTCGATACCCCCGTTCCGCCGGAGCGGGTGCAGCGTTGTTGAGGATGGCGAGGATGGACACAGCAGCCGAACTCGAGTCGGGAGCCGGGGACAGGCGCGACGCGCCCGCCTCCTCGGTGACCCCGGCCCACCCCGTGCAACAGCTGTCCCTGTGGCCGCCGCCCAGGTCGACCCGGCACAGCGGGAAGCGCCGCCGCCAGATCACCCTTCTGGCCGCGGCCGCCGCGGCCGTCCTGCTCGTCGGCGGCGGAGCCGCGGCGTGGGCCGTGCTCGCGGAGCCGGGCGAGGAGGAGAGCGGTCCGTCCGTTCCCGCCGAGGCGTTCGTCGGTGCGTGGTCCGGTGAGATGAGCCAGGTCGACACCGACGGCGAGCACGTGGCCGACTGGCACGCGGAGGTCCGGATCGAGGAGGGCGCCGAGCGCGGCAGCACCGCCTGGACGACCTTCTCCTGCTCGGGGACCCTGGTCCTGTCGGCCGGCGACAACGACCGCCGCGTCTACGCCTACACCGAGACGGCCGACCCCGAGGACCGGTGCGTCGACGAGGCCGAGCTGACCGTGTGGTCGGCGGCCGACGGCGGCGGGCTGAGGGCGGAGTGGTCCTCCATCACCCGGGAGGGGACCCGGATGATCTCGACGGGCGACCTCGGCTGACCCGCGCGGGACCGGCCCCAGGTCGGGGGCGTCCCGAAGGGGCGCGTCCGCGCGGTGGGCCGGGGCGGCGGAGCTCTCCGCGCCCCGGATACTCCCCGAGTTTCGGTCGGGACCGATATAACCTTACTGACCGAAGATTCCTCGTGGGCGTGTGCTCGCGGCGGCGGCCCCGCTGTCGCCTGGCGCACACGGAGGGGTGAACCTCCGAGATAATGGTCGAAGAGTGATTCACGCCCCTTAAGCCACACGGGCATGAGTCACCCGGAACCGGCATGCGGCTCCGGAGCCGAGACCGGTCACGCGGATCGGCGCCGGTGCTGTGGGTCGGCCCCGGTCACCCGCGAGGAACACTAGAAAGGGGAATGGCATGGCGGCGATGAAGCCGAGGACCAGCGACGGGCCGATGGAGGTCACCAAGGAGGGTCGCGGCATCATCATGCGGGTCCCGCTGGAGGGCGGCGGACGCCTGGTTGTCGAGCTGACTCCAGACGAGGCGTCCGAGCTCCGGGACGCGCTCAAGGGTGTCGTCGGCTAGTTCGGCAGTGAACCGTCCCCCACCCCGGGCCGGAAAGCCCTGACGACCCCCGAGGTTGTACACCTCCCAAGTGAACGATTGTGAGCGGCCTGTGCCTTTCGCCACGGAGATCCACCCCGTACCGGGGAAGCTCGTCGATTCCACCGCGGACCTGCTGGTCCTCCCCCTGATTCCGGGAGACAGCGGACCCGAGGCGGTCGAGGGGGTCGCCGAGAGCGGCCTGACACAGGTCCTACCGGCATCGCTCACCGATCTGTTCGCGCACTACTCGCTCACCGGGAAACCCGGAGAGCTGGCCCACTTCCCGGTGCCCCGGGACCAGGGCCTGGTCCGCCTGGCGCTTCTGGGGGTCGGATCGGGTTCGCCCGACGACCTCCGGAAGGCCGGCGCGGCCCTGGCCCGGGCCGCCCGCGGGAACGAGCGCGTGGCCCTCGCCTGGCCCGGCTCCGGCGCGGAGGCCGCCACCGCCTTCGCCGAGGGCGTGCTCCTGGCCTCCTACACCTTCAGCCTCAAGACCTCGGAGGTCCCGGACGACCGGCGCCCGGCGGCCTCGGTCGAGGTCGCCTCCGGCGACGGTGACGACGGATCCCTGGCCGGCGCACTGGAGCGGGGCACGGCCCTGGCCGCGGCCACCGCCCTGGCCCGCGACCTCATCAACACCCCCTCCCTGACCAAGGACCCCGAGTGGATGGCGGCGCGCGCACGCGACGTGGCCGCGGACAAGGGCCTCCAGGTGCGGGTGTGGGACGAGAAGGACCTGGAGAACGACGGGTTCGGGGCGATCCTCGGCGTGGGACAGGGCTCCTCGCGCCCGCCGCGCCTGGTCCAGCTCTCCTACACGCCCGAGAACCCCGCCGCGCACGTCGTCCTGGTGGGCAAGGGCATCACGTTCGACACCGGCGGGCTCTCCCTCAAGCCCAACGACAACATGTCGCTGATGAAGACCGACATGAGCGGCTCCGCGATCGTCCTCGCCGTGCTGTCGGCCCTGGCGGCCGTGGGCGCCGCCGTCCGCGTGACGGGCCTGCTGGCCCTGGCGGAGAACGCCTTCTCCGGCGACTCCACCCGGATCGGCGACGTGCTCACCACCTACACCGGGACGACGGTCGAGGTGCTCAACTCCGACGCCGAGGGCCGCCTGGTCCTCGCCGACGCCATGGGCTACGCGGTCGGCGAGCTCGCCCCGGACGTCCTGGTGGACGTCGCGACGCTGACCGGCGCGGCCAAGGTGGCGCTCGGCACCGGCACGGGCGCGCTGTACAGCAACGACGAGGAGCTCGCCGCCCAGCTGGAGGAGGCGGGCCGCGACTCCGGCGAACCCCTGTGGCGGATGCCGCTCACGGAGGAGTACGTGCCGACCACGAAGTCGCGGGTGGCGGACCTGGCCAACATCGGCACCCGCGGACGCGACTTCGGTCCCGCGGGCGCCACCGACGCCGCCCTGTTCCTGCGCGAGTTCGCCGGGGACGTCCCGTGGGCGCACCTGGACATCGCGGGGCCCGGCAGGTCCATGAAGGAGAGCGGACTGCTCAGCAAGGGCGGCACGGCGTTCACGACCCGCACCCTGCTGCGCTGGCTCGCCGACCGCTGAGCGGTGCCGGACGGCGGCCGGGCCGCCGTGGGGGAGGGGGAGCCCCCTCCCCCTCCGGTCGCGCCGCGGCTACAGGATGGCGGCCAGGAGTCCCTCGCCCACGGGCATGAACAGCGGGATGGACGCCTCCTCCGCGCGCAGCCGGCCGATCACCTCCCGGACGGCGGTCTCCCGGGGGTCGGGCACGCGCAGCGGCCCGTCCGGCTCGGAGGAACCCGCCATGGCGCCGTTGAACACCACCATCCCGCCCGGACGCAGCAGGCGCCGCGCCTCCTCCAGGTACAGGGGGTAGGACACGGTGTCGGCGTCCACGAGGACCAGGTCGTACCCGCCGTCCGTCAGCCTCGGCAGCACGTCCAGGGCGGCTCCGCGGATCAGCCTCGCCCGTCCCGCGCCGAACCCCGCCCTCGCGAACGCGGACCGCGCGTACTCCTGGTACTCGGCGTTCGTGTCGACCGTGGTGAGGATGCCGTCCGGCGTCATGCCGCGCAGCAGCCAGATCCCCGAGGAGCCGCACCCCGTCCCGATCTCGACCACGGACCGGGCGCTGATGGAGGCGGCCAGGAAGCGCAGCGCGCCCCCCGTGGCGGCGTCCACGGGCGGGGCCGTCGACCGCAGGCCCGCGTCGTACGCGTCGGCGAGCGGCTCGTCCTCCATGGCGTCCCGCTCGAAGCGGGCCTGCTCGGTGCGGACCCAGGTGAGCCGGGCCGCTGTCTCCTCCGGACCGGTGATGACGGCCTCCCGCTGCTGTGGTCGCATACGTGTCGTGGGCCCGACCGGGAAGCCGTCACCCACCGTGGAATGATGGTCCGACCAGGTCCGGCGCCTGGCAGAAGACTAGCCTGATCCGGACCGAACTCCGAGCGTGGCGGCGGGAACTTAATCCACGCCTCCCGGCGTTGAATCGGGATGAACGTACGTTGATCGCCACGAAGCAAACTCCCCCCGACCAGCCAGTCGGCGAATCGACGGGATGAAGGGAGCAGCGGTGCCAGAGACCGGCCCTGCCGTGGAATTCGAGGCATGGGAACCCCCGAGCTGGGACGAGGTCGTCCGGACCCACTCGCCGCGCGTCTACCGGCTCGCCTACCGGCTGACCGGCAACAAGCACGACGCGGAGGACCTCACGCAGGAGGTCTTCA
This sequence comes from Nocardiopsis sp. NPDC055824, assembly GCF_053616335.1. Lineage (NCBI taxonomy): Bacteria > Bacillati > Actinomycetota > Actinomycetes > Streptosporangiales > Nocardiopsidaceae > Nocardiopsis > Nocardiopsis sp. NPDC055824. Next base: position 9,221 of record NZ_JBSHDN010000152.1, on the reverse strand, counting down.
TCAGGGTGTTCCGCTCCCTGGCCAACTACACCCCCGGCACCTTCGAGGGGTGGCTGCACCGCATCACCACCAACCTCTTCCTGGACATGGCCCGCCGCAAGGCCCGTATCCGCTTCGAGGGCCTGGCCGACAACGCGGACGAGCGGCTGGAGGGGCGTGAGCCCTCCCCCGCCCAGCGCTACGACGACCGGCACTTCGACGCCGACATCCAGTCCGCGCTGGACGCGCTGCCCGCGGAGTTCCGCGCCCCCGTCGTCCTGTGCGACATCGAGGGGCTCTCCTACGAGGAGATCGCGGCGACGCTCGACGTCAAGCTCGGCACCGTCCGCAGCCGTATCCACCGGGGCCGCGCCCAGCTGCGGCGGGCCCTGGAGCACCGGAGGTCCCTGGCCGCGGAGCAGCACGGGGTGAGCAGCGGCGGCAACGCAGGCAACGGGGAGGCGGAGTGAGCAAGGACCACCTCGGAGAGCGGCTCTCCGCACTCGTGGACGGCGAACTGGGCCCCGTCGAACACGAGAGCGCCCTCATCCACCTGGCCAAGTGCGAGTCGTGCCGGTTCGAGGCCGACATGATGCGCCGCCTGAAGCGCCGTCTCACCGGTCTGCGCGAGCCGGAGCCCGACCTGGACTTCATGGGGCGGCTCACGAGCCTGTCCCGCGACCCCGGACCGGGGGGCCGGGGCCCCTCCGAGCCGCCGCCCGGGGGCGCGGGCTTCGGGTTCCGCCCGCCGCTGGGGTCCTCGCGTCCCCTCGGCGGCTTCCCCGGAGGGGGCGCGGCGGCCGTGGAGACCGCGGCGGAGACCGGGTCGGCCCGGACGGGGCCCGCCCGCCCCGAGCGGCCCGCCCGCCCCGTCAGGCGCCGCGGCGGGGACCGCTTCTCCCACCTGCTCCCGGACTTCCCGGGAGGGCGCTACGCGGTCGCCGGCTTCGCGGTCGCCACCGCGCTCCTGGGCACCGCGTTCGTCGCGGGCGGAGACGCGCAGGACACGCCCGTGGTGGAGCCCCGCCTGTCCGACTACGCCGTCGAGCACGCGGTGACCAGCCGTCAGATACCCGTCATGGACTCCCGCCCGACGGAGGTCCGTCCCGTGGGGACCGAGACCCCGCCCGGGTACGGCTCCACCGAAACGACGCGGTGAGCGCGGGGGGACCCTCCTCCGCCACCTCCGGTCCGGCCACACTCGTCGCCGTGCTGGCGCTGTGCGTGGTCCTGCTGACCGGGGCCGCGTGCCCCGATGCGCACCAGGTCCCCGCCGAGGGGGCCGACGACGGCATGTCCGTGCTGCGCCGGGCCGCGGTGGCGGGGAAGGAGACGGCCTACTCGGCGGTGCGCGAGGTGACCGGGGCGGAGGGGGAGGCGCCGTCCCACGTGCACGTGGTGCACCGGCCGGGCGCCGGTCTCGCGCTCGCTCCCGTGGGGGAGGAGGAGGCCGCGTTCGTGGTGCGGGCGTCCTCGGCCCTGGAGTCGCTGGACGAGCGCCTGCTGCACATGCTGGAGGACACCTACGAGGTGACCGACGCGGGCACCGCCGACCTGGAGGGCCGGGAGGCCCGGGTGGTGGAGGCCGGACGTGCCGACGGCACCGTCGCCGGGCGGTTCTGGGTCGACACCGGGACCGGGCTGCTCGTCGGGAGCACGGTCTACGAGGTGTCGGGGGAGCCCGCGCTCAGCGTCCGCCTGACCGGCCTCGCGCCGGGGGAGGGCGACTGGCCCGAGGGGGCCGTCGGCGGAACCCCCTGGGGCGACGCCCTGACCGGTGAGGAGCGCGACGGTCTGCGGGAGGACGGGTGGACGCTCCCCGAGCACCTCCACTGGAACCTCAGGCTGGTCGACGCGCGCTCCACCGAGCACGCCGGCCGCCGCGTCGTGCACGCGATCTATTCGGACGGGTTGTCGCAGGTGTCGGTTTTCATCCAGCGTGGGAAGCTGGACACGAAACACGCCGCTTCACTCCGTGACGGATACGCCGGAACCGATATGGGGGGAAGCGGCGTCACAACACAACACGACACGGTCTTCGGCGGAGACGTGGGCCAGTACCAGAGCATGTGGCAGGCGGGCGGCTTCGTCTACACGGTGCTGGCCGACGCCCCCGCCGGGATCGCCTCGTCCGCTGTGACCGCGCTGCCGGGACCCGAGAGTTCCGGCTTCTGGGCCAGAGTGCATCGGGGCATGTCCCGGTTGGGATTCCTCTAGGGGTGCCCTCCGACCGAGGCGGACCCGCCGGGCGGCGGGAGGCCCGCCCCGGTCGGGGCCCACGCGGCGGGACCCGCCGAGTCGCGTGTCGACCGCGAGCCAAGCGACAGAGCGACCCACGGAGCAGGTCTTGACTGAGGAGAACGGCCGTTCGGACCACGGGGCAGGGCCCTCCCGGTCGACCCCGCCGGACGGCGCATCGCCCCCCGGGGACGGACCGCGGGATGCGGCGCCCACGCCCGGCCGGACCCCCGCGGCCCACCGGCGGCACCCCCGGTGGGCCGCCCCCGGCCCCCCGGCCCACGGGGGCCCGGCCCCCGTCACCGACCGGGGCGCCGCCCCCGGCCCGTCCTCATCCGCCTCTCCCCGCAGTGGAGACCACATGAACCACACCCCTCCCGGGCAGGGCGGACAGCCCGGCGCCTCCTCGAACCCCGGAGACCGGACCGGTCACCACCCGGCCCCTGGCGGGCCCACAGGCCCCGCCGACCCCCAGAACCCCGTGGGGAGAGCCGGGCCTCCGAGCGCGTCCGGCCACGGGCCGGGCGCCCCCGGAGGCCCGGGCCGCGCGGCCCACCAGGGGCCGTCCGCGCCCCACGGCCCGGCGGGCCCCGACCACCCCACCGGCTACACGGCCCCCTTCCACCGGGCGGACCCCGCCGACGCCGCGGGGCAGGCGGGCCGACCCGGCCCGTACGTCCCCGCGGACGCGTCCGGCGCGCACATGCCGGGCCCTTCCGGGCCGCACGCGCCGCAGTCCGGGCAGGCGGCCTACGGGATCGCGCCGCCCGCCGCGCCCCGGCCGCGCGGACGCGGCGTCCCGGTGTGGATGGCCCTGTCCGGCATGCTCGTGGTCGCGCTCATCGCGGGCGGCGCGGGCGGTGTGGCGGGAGGGCTCCTCAACGGCTCCGCGTCCTCCGACGCCGCGCCGGAGGACGACGGCCCGGTCATGAACGAGCCCCCGCCCGAGGCGCCCCAGCGCGACCCCGACACCATCGCCGGGGTGGCGCAGCGGGTCAGCCCGAGCGTGGTCTCGCTCATCAGCGCCGACGCGCGCGTCCCGGGCGGCGGCTCCGGGTTCGTCATCGACGGCGACTACGTCGTCACCAACGACCACGTCTCCAGCGGGCTGGAGGCGGACGGCATCGTCATCGAGTACAGCGACGGCACCCTCTCCGAGGCCTCCGTGGTCGGCGCCGACCCCAGCTCGGACCTCGCGGTCCTGTCGATCGCGGACCCCCACGACGTCGAACCGCTCCAGTTCGGGGACTCCGAGGAGGTCATCGTCGGGGACGAGGTGATCGCGATCGGCGCCCCCCTCGGCCTGAACGGCACCGTCACCCAGGGCATCATCAGCGCCGTCAACCGGCCGGTCAGCTCGGGCCAGGGCGAGAGCGGCGGGCGCTTCTACGCGCTCCAGACCGACGCCGCCATCAACCCGGGCAACTCCGGTGGACCGCTGGTGGACACGCGGGGCCGCGTCATCGGGGTCAACTCGATGATCGCGACCATGGGCGCCATGGGGGAGACCAGCGGCAACATCGGCCTCGGGTTCGCGATCCCCTCGGTGGAGGCGGAGCGCGTGGTGAACCGCCTCATGGAGGACGGCGAGACCGCGTACGCGGACATCGGCGCCGACATCGACGAGGACAGCCCCCTCGCGGGCGCGGTCATCGCCGAGGGGGCGGACGCGGTCGAGCCGGGCGGTCCGGCCGACGAGGCGGGGCTGGAGCCCGGTGACGTGATCGTCTCCCTCGACTCCCGTCAGGTCGGCTCGGGCGAGGACCTGCTCGCGATGCTGCGCAGCCGCGCCCCCGGTGACGAGGCCGCCGTCGACTACGAGCGCGACGGCGAGCGCGAGAGCACCACGATCGTCCTCGGCTCGACCGACGACTGAGGCCCCCGGGAGCGCCCCCGTCGCGCCCACCCTCCCCGGACACGCGAAGGCCCCCGGTCGCCCGGGGGCCTTCGCCGTTCTCTCCTCCCGGGGCCGCGTGCGGCCCGGGAGAGGGGTGTCAGCGTCCGGCCGGGGAGATGCCCAGCTGCATCCCCGCCAGGCCGCGCGGCTTGCCGACCAGGGACTCGGCGATGCCGGAGATGACCTTGCTCGCGTCGGTGTCCGGGTCGCTCAGGACGAGGGGGGTGCCCTCGTCGCCGCCCTCGCGCAGACGGGTGTCCAGCGGGACCTGGCCCAGCAGCGGGATGGTGGTCCCCAGCGTCTTGGTCAGCGCGTCGGCGACCGTCTGGCCGCCGCCCTCGCCGAACAGGTGCAGGGGCTCCCCGCCGCCCGGCGGCACGAAGTACGACATGTTCTCGATGACGCCCGCGATGCGCTGGTGCGTCTGCGCGGTGATCGCGCCCGCGCGCTCCGCCACCTCGGCGGCGGCCATCTGCGGCGTGGTCACGATGAGCAGTTCGGCGGTCGGCAGCAGCTGCGCGGTCGAGATGGCGATGTCGCCCGTGCCCGGGGGCAGGTCCATCAGCAGGACGTCCAGGTCGCCCCAGAACACGTCCGCCAGGAACTGCTGGAGGGCGCGGTGCAGCATCGGGCCGCGCCACACCACGGGCTGGTTGCCCTGGGTGAACATGCCCACCGAGATGACCTTGATGCCGTGCGCGGTGGGCGGCAGGATCATGTCCTCGACCTTGGTCGGGAAGTCCGACGCGCCGAGCATGCGCGGCACCGAGTGGCCGTAGATGTCGGCGTCGACGACGCCGACCTTGTGGCCCTGGGCGGCGAGCGCCGCGGCGAGGTTGACGGTGACGGACGACTTGCCGACCCCGCCCTTGCCGGAGGCGACGGCGAAGACCTTGGTCAGGGAGTTGGGCTTGGCGAAGGGGATCTCCTTCTCCGCCTGGCCGCCGCGGAGCTTGGTCTGGAGTTCCTTGCGCTGCTCGTCGCTCATCACGTCGAGCTCGACGCGGACGGAGGTGACGCCGGCGACCTTGGTCACCGCCGCGGTCACGTCCTTCTCGATGCGGCCCTTCATGGGGCAGCCGGCCACCGTGAGGTAGATCCCGACGCTCACGGTACCGTCGTCGGCGATGTCGATGCTCTTGACCATGCCGAGGTCGGTGATGGGACGGTGGATCTCCGGGTCTTGCACCGTGGCGAGGGCTTTGTGCACCTGCTCGGTGGTTGCTGTGGAGGACATGTGCTCAATCGTAGGTCAGCGGGGCGGGATGGTTGGTCTGCGGTGTCACCCGCACGTACCACCGTTTCCAACGAGGAGGGGGCGTCCCCCATTCCTCGCGGCGGCGGCGTTCGCCATCCCCTGTTCATACTGTGACCAGGCGATAACGGCGTGGCCTTAACACTGGCAATACATGGCCGGATAGTAGTCTCGGCGCACGATGGGAAATGTGCCGCCACCGCCTGGTTCGTCCTGGCCCGCCGCGCCCGAAGGGCCGGAGGGGCGGGCTTCTGGGGCCTACGCGCAGGAGCAGACCTGGGCCGGACCCCCCGGCGGGGGGCGGCTGACACCGCCCGGCGGGCACCCGGCGGTCAACGCCGACCCGGGGGTGTGGGCCTGGCCGCCGCCCAGACCGGTGCGCACGAACGAGTTCGCCTGCGCGGAACTGCCCCCGGGTGAGTCCTATCACAGGCTGGGCCGGACCTCCCGCTTCCGCTGGTGGACGACGCCCCTGGCTCTGGCGGGGTTCGCCGTCCTGCTGTTCTTCCTGTGGATGGCCATCCTGCTCGCGGTCACGATCGTCGCGATCGTCGAGGGCAGCGGGCTCGCCCCCGATTCGGTGCGCATCAGCGAGATCGCCCAGCTGGCCTTCGGCCTGCTGTCGTCGGCGCTGCTGATCCCCATCGTCCTCTTCGTCGTGCGGGTGGTCCAGTGGCGCCGCGTCGGCTCCCTGATGTCGGTCGCGGGCCGCGTGCGCTGGGGCTGGCTGGCGGTCTGCACCGCCGCGGCGGTCCTGCCGGTGGCCCTGGGCGTGGCGGCCTTCCTGCCGCTGGCCCGCCTCGTCCAGCCCGGCCTGGTGCCCCACCAGGGCGCCGGGGGGACCGAGGTGTTCGCGGCGGCGATGGCCGTCGTCCTGGTCCTGGTCCCGTTCCAGTCCGCGGCCGAGGAGATCACCCTGCGCGGCCTGGTCATGCAGATGGTCGGCGCGCTCGGGGCGCGCCCCGGCGAGCGGGGCGGCGACTCCTCGGTGGCCCGGGTGCTGCGCTCCCCGGGGCCCTCGGTCCTGGCGGGCGGGACGCTGTTCGCCGCGCTCTACCTGGCCACGCACCCCGGCGACCTCTGGACCGCGGCGGCCCTCGTCGTCATGGGCCTGGGAGCGGCCTGGCTGACCTGGCGGACCGGAGGCCTGGAGGCCGCGATCGCGCTGCACACGGTCAACAGCCTGGTGCAGTTCACGCTGTGCGTCTTCGAGGACCGCCTGTCGGAGATCGGCACGGGAGCCGTCGTCGGCGCGGGGCTCCCCCTGGGCGCCGGCTCGCCGCTCGTCCTGCTCCTCACGACGGCCCAGGTCGGCCTGTACACGCTGGGCGTGGTCTGGTTGGCCCGCCGCCGCGGGGTGCGCCGCACCAGCGCCGACACACCGCGCTGAGCCCGCCCGGCCCGCGGGTCAGGCGATCGGCTCCCGGGCGGCCCCCTCCGCGACCGCCTCCGGGCGCTCGGGGAACACCCACGTCCGGTACGCGAAGAACCGGAACAGCGTGCCGATCCCCACACCCACCACGTTGCCCGCGACGTTCTGCGCGAGCACCCCGTCCAGGCCGAGCACGTGGACGGAGAACCCCTGGCAGGCCAGCTGGATGGCCAGGCCGACCCCGTTCATCACCAGGAACAGCAGCGTCTCGCGCCCGTAGCCCGTGCGGGCCCGGTCGCCGAACGTCCAGAACCGGTTGCCGACGAACGCGACCGCGATCGAGCACAGCGTCCCGACCACCTGTCCGGACAGCGGGCCCATGCCCGCCCCCCACAGCAGGTTGGTGGCGCCCAGCTGGACCACGTAGGCGACCGCGCCGACGGAACCGAACCTGCCCACCTCCGCGGCGAGCTTCGCGAGCTTGGGATGGCGGGCGGAGAAGTCGCGCACGGCCGTCGCCTCCAGTCGTGTGGTCGGGGGTGCGCCTTCGGACGGGCCGCCGACCTGGGGGCGAGAGGGGCTTCCGGCCGCCGTGCGCGCACGCTCTAGACTCTAGCCCGGGGACTTGAGCAGGGCCCCGGCCGCGGGTTCCGAGCCGAACCGGCCAGGCATCCCCGCAGGGGAGCCGTCCCGTCACCGCGGTTGACGAGCATGTGAGTTGAGGAACTGTGAGCGAGCGTAACCGCACCGTCCCCCGCGTGGGAATGGTCGGAGGTGGCCAACTCTCCCGGATGACCCACCAGGCGGGCATCGGACTGGGCGTCCACTTCTCCGTCCTGGCCGCCGCACCCACCGACAGCGCAGCCCTGGTCTGCGGCGACGTCACGCTGGGGAACGACCGCGGCCTGGACGACGTCATGGCCTTCGCCAAGGCCAACGACGTGGTGACCTTCGACCACGAACACGTCCCCGAGCCCGTCCTGCGCGCCGTCGAGGAGGCGGGCGGGCTGCTGCGCCCCGGCCGGGACGCCCTGCGCTTCGCCCAGGACAAGCTGCGCATGCGCACCCGCATGGCCGAGCTCGGCGCCCCGTCCCCGCGGTGGAGGGCCGTCACCGCGCTGGAGCACGTGACCGGGTTCGCCGACGGCGAGGCGGGCGCCGGCTGGCCGGTCGTCCTCAAGGCCGCGCGCGGCGGCTACGACGGCAAGGGAGTGTGGATCGCCGCCGACGCCGAGGAGGCCCGGGCGGTCGTGGACCGGGCCGCCGCCGAGGACGTCCCCCTCCTGGTGGAGGAGAAGGTCGCCTTCTCCCGCGAGCTCGCGGTGCAGGTGGCCCGCTCCCCGCACGGCCAGGTCGCGGTCTACCCGGTCGTGGAGACCGTGCAGCGCGGGGGCATCTGCCACGAGGTCGTCGCCCCCGCCCCCGGCCTCTCCGACGAGAAGGCCACGAGGGCCCAGGAACTCGCCATCGAGATCGCCCAGGCGCTCGACGTCACCGGTGTCCTGGCCGTGGAGCTGTTCGAGACCGCCGAGGGCGTCGTCGTGAACGAACTCGCCATGCGGCCCCACAACTCCGGCCACTGGAGCATCGAGGGCGCCCGCACGTCCCAGTTCGAGCAGCACCTGCGCGCGGTCCTCAACCTGCCCCTGGGGTCGCCGCGCACCAACGCCCCCTTCACCGTCATGGCCAACCTGCTGGGCGGCACGGACCCCGACGTCTACAGTCGCTACCTGCACGTGATGGCCAAGGACCCCGGCGTGAAGGTGCACTTCTACGGCAAGGACGTGCGTCCGGGCCGCAAGATCGGGCACGTCACAGTGATGGGCGACGACCACCAGGACCTCCTGGAGCGCGCCCGCGACGCTGCCGCCTACCTGCGAGGAGACGACCAGTGAGCAACCAGGCCCCCGTCGTGGGCATCGTGATGGGCTCGGACTCGGACTGGCCGGTGATGCGCGAGGCCGCCGAGGCGCTGCGCGAGTTCGACGTGCCGTTCGAGGCCGACGTGGTGTCCGCGCACCGCATGCCGCACGAGATGATCTCCTACGGGGAGGAGGCCGCCGGACGCGGCCTGAAGGCGGTCATCGCCGGGGCGGGCGGCGCCGCCCACCTGCCCGGCATGCTGGCCTCCGTGACCACCCTGCCCGTGATCGGCGTCCCGGTGCCGCTCAAGTACCTCGACGGCATGGACTCCCTGCTGTCCATCGTCCAGATGCCCGGGGGAGTCCCCGTGGCGACGGTGGCCGTGGGCGCGGCGCGCAACGCGGGCCTGCTGGCGGTGCGGATGCTCGCGGCGCACGACCCGGAGCTGTCCGGGCGGATGGAGAGGTTCCAGGAGGAGCTCAGGTCCCAGGCCCACGCCAAGGGCGAGCGCCTGCGGCGCGAGGTCGCCGAGGGCGGCAGGCCCACCGGCTTCGGCCTCTAGACCGTCTTCCGCGCGGCCCCGGCGTCCCGAGCGGCGCCGGGGCCGCGCCGTGCCC
>NZ_JBSHDN010000151.1:0-16318 GCF_053616335.1 Nocardiopsis sp. NPDC055824 | reverse complement strand
GCCACGACGTGGCCGCGGGGGACCGGGCGTGAGGGAACAGGGCTTCCCCTGCCCCGGCCACGAACGCGGGAAGGCTACGGCACCTCTCTCTGCGCGAGAACGCGGCCAGGAGGCAGTCCTGCCCGCCGAGGCAGGGCCCTGACAGCCCGGAGCCGGCGCCGACCTTTCCGGACACGAAGCGGGCTCACCCCCCGGTCGTCCGGGCGTGCGCGACCCCGCCGCCCCGATCGCAGGGGCCGGTCCGCCGCGACGGGACCGCCGGTCGTGCCGGCTTCCGTCACGGCGGACCCGTCTGACGCCCGGTCACCAGGTGAGGGATGTGGTCCACGACTCGCCGTCGGCGGCCACGTAGCAGAAGGCCTCCTGGATCCCGTAGTCCCACGATTCCTCGTTCGGGGCGATGTAGCCGACGAAGTACGTGTCCGGCATGCGCGCGGGGTCCAGGGCGCTTTCGCTCATGGGGCTGCACGTGGCGTCGATGTCGGCGGTGAAGGCCGCCTCCCCGGGCCAGTCGCTCCCTGAGGGGGAGTAGGAGCCGATCACCTGGGCGTTGTGCGGCTCGTCGCAGGAGGTGAGCTCGACCTCGTAGAACTCGGCGGTCGCCGGGTCGATGAAGCAGTCGCCGGTCTCCAGCGTGCACACCGTGGCGTATCCGGGCGAGGGCTCGCACAGGTCGACGGGGGAGGGGCCCTCTCCCTCGCCGGAGGCGGAGGGGAGCGTGCCCGGGATGGACAGGTCCGTGTCCTCCGAGGCGTAGGAACCGGAGTCCGCCTGCGCGACGATGACGGCCGCGGCCGTCCACCCGAGGCCCCACATGCCTGCTGCCAGGAGCCCGACCAGGGAGAAGACGACGCTGATCGCCTTGGCGGCCGCGAACCCGCTTCCGGCTGCCGGGACGAAGGGGGCCGACGCCTCGGCGAGCGGAGGTGTGAACGGCGGACCCGCCGCACCGGGCGTGGGCGCCGGTTGCGGGTACACGCCCGCGTGGAATTCCGCCTGGCCTGCGAACCGGTCCGGCGTGATCGGCGCGGCCGGGTCTGCCCCGGGGGGAGTGGCCGAACCCGAGGGGTCGGTCTGGCTCACCGACCGGTCCGGCGTGAACGGAGCGGCGGGGTCCGTGCCCGAGGGCGCCTCGGCGCCGGAAGGCCCCGCCTCGCCCACGCGCCCGTCGGGTGCGCCGGCCGCCGGGTCGGCGGCGGGTCCGGACGGCCAGGCGGGCTCGGTCGGAGGGGGAGTGCTGTTCGCCGCGGCCCCGGCGTCCTTGCCGGTCGGGCCCGCGGGGCCGGTCATCGCTTCCCGGGGCCCCGCCGCGGACGGTCCTCCGGCGGCGGACGCGCCGCCACCGGCCTGGTCGGCGCCCGGGATCTGGGCCTGGGACGGCGACCGGAGCACCCGGGTGAGGGCCAGGAGCCCGAAGACGATGGCGAAGGGGATGGGCAGGACGAGGAAGCCCAGCAGGCCCAGGACGAGCGCGGCGATGGAGAAGCCGCTGATCTTCCGCTCGTGGACGGTGTTGTGCACCGTGTGGTGGACGTTGTGGTGCGTGTTGCTGGTGTTGTCGCCCATGTGGATCGGGCCCTGATGGTCACCGCCCACGCTCACGTTGTGGTGGCCCGTCACCGTGAAGGAGGACACCCGTATGTTCATCATGGCGGCCACCTCCCTGGTCAGACCCGGGTCCTCCTGCAGGGCCTGCCTGATCCGGCCGTGGAGTTCCCCTGCTGCGCCGGGGTCCTCCGGCGCAGCGGCGAGCCCTCTGACCGCGTCCTCGACCTGGGGTGCGGTCCTCCCGCGCCTGAGCACGGCGGCCAGCACCCGCTGGCCGAGCCGCACGGTGCCGCTCGCCGCCGCGTCCTCGGTCTGTGTCAGCACCGCCTGCCCGTAGGCGCTGATCGCGCCTTTCACATAGGGAAACACCTGGGAGGCGAGTGTTTCGGGATCCATCGAAGGCGCTCCTCCTCGGTTCCGGCGGCATGCGTCGCGATGACGCGAGGGGGCCGGCCGGTGGGGGCCACCACTATAACGACGCGGTGCGCGCGCACAAGGAGGAATGCGACAACGGTTTACCGGGTTCGTGGAAAACGGTCGTTCCACAGCCCTCGGAACAGGAAAAGGAACGGTCTGAAATCGTAGAACGCCCTCGGAGTCGGTGGTTGCGCGTCCATGTCCGGAAGTGGACACGGTTTTTCGAAACCGCTCGGGAGTCTGCCGCTCCACCGGCCTCCTCGCGAACCTGACGAAGGTCCCGAACAGGAAAAACCTGGGAGACGGCGAGGAGTCCGCGTTTGTTTATGGGGCTGGAGAGGCGAAGTTCGTGCGCTTTCTGGTTTTGGGCAAAAGGTCGGATTCGGGGTGATTTAGGGTGAATGTAGAAGCTGCTGCGGGCCATGGCGGGGAGGCGCCCCAGCGGCCCGGTTCCGGACTCGGGGCCGCGGCGGACCGTCACCGTGCGGGCGGTTCCCGCGTACACGGGAACCGCCCCTCGTACGGTCCGGGAACGGGCTCAGTCGCCGGCCAGGGGGTCGTAGGCCTCGCCGGTCACCGGGTTGGTGGCCAGACCCGTCGCGGGGTCGTAGTCCACGTCCATGCCCAGCTCGGGGTCGTGGTACAGCCCGGTGTCCGGGTTGCGCGGCAGACCCACCTCGGGGTCGACCTCCCAGCCGGTGACGGGGTCCACGGTCGGCGCGGGAGCCTCGGAGGGCTGGGCCGAGGGCTCCGCCGTCGGCGCGGCGGAGGGCGCGGGCTCCTCCTCCTGCCGCTCCTCCTCCTGCTCCACCGCCACGACGTCGCTCCTGGCCGCCTGCGACTCCGCGCCGCCCTCGGGGTCGAGCACGCCCCAGCTCACCAGGGCCAGGATGAGGATGCCCAGGCCCACGCGGTAGTAGACGAACGGCATGAAGCTGTGCGTGGAGATGAAGCGCATCAGCCAGGCGATCACCACGAACCCGACCACGCCGGCGACGAGGGTTCCCACGATCGTGGCCCCCCACCCCGCGTACTCGTTCCCGCCGATGTCGGTCAGCTTGTACAGGCCGGAGCCGAACACGGCGGGCAGCGCGAGCAGGAAGGAGTACTCGGCCGCGTCCTTGCGCGTGAACCCGAGCAGCATCCCGCCGGTGACGGTGCCGCCAGACCGGGACACGCCCGGGATGAGGGAGAGGGCCTGGAAGAGGCCGAAGACCAGGCCGCGTGAGGCCGTGAGGTCCTCGATCCCCCGGTGCTTGCGCGTGTACCGGTCGACGATGCCGAGGATCACGCCGAAGACGATGAGGGTCAGCGCGATCAGGCGCAGGTCGCGGAAGACGCTGTCGATCTGCTCCTCCAGGAGCAGGCCCAGGACCACGATCGGCAGGGAGCCGAGGATGACGTACCAGCCCAGGCGCGCGTGGATGTCGCCGCGCAGCTCGCGGTCGAACAGCGACCTGGTCCAGGTGGAGAGGATGGCCCAGATCCGCTGCCGGAAGTAGATCAGGACCGCCAGCTCGGTGCCGAGCTGGCTGACGGCGGTGAAGGCGGCCCCGGGGTCGGGCCAGCCGAAGAACGCGGACATCACGCGCAGGTGTCCGCTGGAGGAGACGGGCAGGAACTCGGTCAGCCCCTGGACCAGGCCGAGGACGATGGCTTCGAAGAGGGACACGGCGGGAACTGCTCCAGGCTGCTTCGGGCGCCCCTGGGGAGGGCGGGGTGGCGGGTGAGCGGCGGGGGATGCTCCGGGAAGCCGGCCGAGGGCGGCGGGGCCCACAGCGTCCGTTCCCGGTCGGATCGGCGCCGCGTTCGGCGGGGCGGGCACGGCGGCCCGCTCCCGGGAGGTCCGAGCGTACGCGGAGCCGCCACCGGAATTCCCGGCGGGTCGGCCGCGACGCAGGCGAGGTGGCGCGGGGTGAGGCGACGGCCGTCCGACGAGAGGCGTCCGAGGCGTGACTCAACGTCACACCATAGCTGCGTCGGGTAGCGGTTCGCGACTCGGGGCGGGGCCGACGGCGCAGGGGCCGAACGCGGCAGGGTTCTTGTCCGGAAGCGGCCAGGGTTTCCCTCCGTACGGGTCACCACCGTGAAACGCCTGTTCCGGGGGTGCGCGTCTTCCCGGTCCCGCGCTCCGTGCGGGCCGGGCGAGGCGTGATCCCCTGCCGCCGGCGCCTGCTCCGCCCCTGCCGTACCCGGTCCCCGTTGCCGCAGACGGGGGCGGGTTCTGGGGCGCCCGAGCGGAATGAACAGCGGCTTTTCGCCCATACCCGACCCCGTGCGGGCCTCCCGGAGAGGGCCCCTAGCGTGAGTGCCACGGACGGACAGCACCAGGGGAGAGAGCCATGGACGTCGTCATCATCGGAGCCGGAGTCGGCGGGCTGGCGGCGGCCGTCGGCCTCAGGCGCAGGGGACACGACGTACGGGTCTTCGAGCGGGGCGAGGTACTGCGCACCGGCGGAGCGGCCCTGGCGCTGTGGTCCAACGGCACGGCGGCCCTGGGCGGGCTGGGCATCGACCCGACCGGGCTGGGGCGCCCCACCGAGGTCATCATCGGATCCACGCACACCGGCGCCGAGCTGTACCGGATCGACCTGCGGTCCGTCTCCGCGCGCCTCGGGTGGCCCAACCTGTGCCTCCCGCGCCGCGAGCTGCTGGACCGGCTGGCGTCGCAACTCCCGGACGGCGTCGTCCGCTTCGGTCCGGCGTGCACCGGTGTGCGACAGGACGCCGACGGCGTGACGGCGCTGTTCGAGGACGGCACCACCGCCCGCGCCGACGCCGTGATCGGCGCGGACGGCGTCCACTCGGCGGTCCGTGCCTGCCTGCGCCCCGGTGACGTGCCCCGCCCGCGCGGCTACGCCAGCTGGCAGGGCCTGACCCCGCTGCCGGTTCCGCTCGCCGAGAGCACCACCTCGCGCTGGCTGACCGGACCCGGGGGGACGTGCGGCATCATCCCCACCGGCGGCGGGATGGTGCAGTGGTGGTTCGACCTCCCCTGGGCCCCCGGGGACCCCGAGCCCGCCTCGCCCGCGGAGGTGCTGCGGGAGCGCTTCGGGGCATGGACCGATCCGGACGTCCGCGCGGTGCTGGCCCACGCGAAGGACGAGGACGTCACCAGCTTCCCCCACGTGCAGACCCCGGTCCCGAAGACCTGGGGCAGCGGGCGGATCACCCTCCTGGGCGACGCCGTGCACGCCTTTCCCCCCTCGACCGCGCAGGGGGCGAACCAGGCGCTGGAGGACGCCCTGGTGCTGAGCGCCGCGCTGGACGGCGTCCCGGGGGCCGACGCGGCCCCGGCCCTGCGCCGGTACGAGCGGGTGCGCGGCCCGCGGGCCGCTCGGGCCTCCTGGGTCTCCGGTCACCAGCCGACCCAGCGTATGAGGGGGACGAGGCCGGTACCGCTCTCCCCGGCCGCGATGGGCGGACTGCTGGAGGGGTATCTGAAGCTGGTCAGCAACGCCCTGCGGAACGCTCCGCGAGGACCGCAGGCCCGGGGCTGACCGCAGGCCGGGCGGCGGGGAGGAAAGGCGGGAACGGGACCGGGCACCGGAGGGCGGTTCCGCCGTCTCCACCGCCGCCGGAGAAAAAAGAACGGATGGCGCAAACGCCTCCGATTTTCCCCACTGGTGTTCCGGGATCCGTTGCGACCTGCGATGACAACGGATCCGACGCTTGCGGCGAAACGCCCGGGAAGACGGCGCTTGGGCCACGATTGGCGCGGAAGCGTTCAAGAGCGGGTCGCGGTGGATAACCTCTCACCATGAGTGTGCGGCGGATTATGGGTATCGAGACCGAGTACGGGATCTCCGTGCCAGGCAACCCCGGGGCCAATGCGATGGTCACCTCCACCCAGGTGGTCAACGCCTACCTGGCCGCCTCGGCGGCCCGGGCGCGACGTGCCCGCTGGGACTTCGAGGAGGAGAACCCGCTGCGCGACGCGCGCGGCTTCGACCTCGCGCGTGAGGTCGCCGACCCCACGCAGCTCACGGACGAGGACCTGGGGCTGGCCAACGTCATCCTCACCAACGGCGCCCGCCTGTACGTGGACCACGCCCACCCCGAGTACTCCGCGCCGGAGGTCACCAACCCGCTCGACGCGGTGCTGTGGGACAAGGCCGGGGAGCGCGTGATGGCGGACGCGTCCGCGCGGGCCGGGACCACCCCGGGCATCGACCCCATCCAGCTGTACAAGAACAACACCGACAACAAGGGCGCCTCCTACGGCTGCCACGAGAACTACCTGATGAACCGGTCGACGCCGTTCGGCGACATCGTCCGGCACCTCATCCCGTTCTTCGTCTCCCGGCAGGTGGTGTGCGGCGCGGGCAAGGTCGGCATCGGCTCGGACGGCCAGGGCAGCGGGTTCCAGATCTCCCAGCGCGCCGACTTCTTCGAGGTCGAGGTGGGTCTGGAGACGACCCTCAAGCGCCCCATCATCAACACCCGGGACGAGCCGCACGCCGACCCCGACCGGTACCGGCGGCTGCACGTCATCATCGGCGACGCCAACATGAGCGAGATCTCCACCTACCTCAAGCTGGGGACGACCGCGCTGGTGCTGTCGATGATCGAGGACGGGTTCCTGAGCGTGGACCTGTCGCTGGAGACCCCGGTGGCGGACCTGAGGGCGGTCTCGCACGATCCGGGGCTCACCCACAGGGTGAAGCTGCGCGACGGGCGCAGGATGACCGCGCTGGAACTGCAGGGCGAGTACCTGGACCAGGCGCGCAAGTACGTGGAGGACCGCTTCGGCACCGACGTCGACCCGGACACCGCCGACGTCCTGGACCGGTGGGAGTCGGTGCTGAGCAGGCTGGGGTCCGACCCGATGAGCCTGGCTGCGGAGCTGGACTGGGTCGCCAAGCTGAAGGTGCTGGAGGGGTACCGGTCGCGGGACAACCTGGAGTGGTCGCACCCACGCCTGCAGCTGGTGGACCTCCAGTACTCGGACGTGCGCCCGGAGAAGGGCATCTACAACCGGCTGGTGGCCCGCGGCCGTATGCAGCGCCTGGTGGAGGAGGCCGAGGTGAACCGCGCGGTCACCGAGCCGCCGGAGGACACCCGGGCCTACTTCCGGGGCCGCTGCCTGGCCAAGTACGCGGACGAGGTCGCCGCGGCCTCCTGGGACTCGGTGATCTTCGACCTGCCCGGCTACGACTCCCTCCAGCGGGTTCCCACCCTGGAGCCCCGCCGGGGAACCAAGGAGCACGTGGGAGCCCTGCTGGACGCTTCGGACACCGCGGCGGACCTGGTCGCGGTGCTCACCCGCAGGCAGTGAGGTACTGAGACGACGTCTGGGGCGGGACCGCGAGGTTCCGCCCCTCGGTCGCTGCGGTCCCCCGTTTGATCACGCGGAGATAACGCCCTGCGTTTGCGCAGGTAGACAACTGTGAGCCCCGCGCACGCGGGGATGGACCGGCCGTCCACTCCAGCAGGGTTTCGATGCCCGAGTGAGCCCCGCGCACGCGGGGATGGACCGGGGGCATCGAGCATCTGGCGGGCGCGGTCGTTGTGAGCCCCGCGCACGCGGGGACAGACTCGGCGGACAGCGGCGGAAGTGTGAGCCCGTGCACACCGGAGTTCCGCACGGGGTGGCCCTCCAAACCGTGCCTGAGGACGGTTTTCGCAGGCCAGGCGCCGACCGCTATGTCCTGAAAGCCTGTGGCGGGATCCCCGCTTCCGAGGCCGCTCCGAGTCGTGTGGCAGTCCCATGTTTGCCCGCGGCGAATCGGGTAGAGAGGGGTGTAACGCATCTGCGCGCCCCGAGGACCAGGGGGTACGGCCTCTACGGTCGTGCGGTCCCGGGATGACACAGCGCGGGTGCGGGGCCGGGCGCTCATGGGGGTGCGCGCGCGGCCCGCGCCGGACCGCCGGTATCGGGGGATGCCGCAGGGTCCGGCGAGACGCGGAGGCCCCCGCGCGACCGAGCGTCGCGCGGGGGCACTTCCCTTTTCCGGGACGGACGGGCGCCCGAGGGCTGCTCCGCAGCCGACCCCTCGCCGGAAGGGGTCACGCCGCCGGCGGCTGCCCGGGCTCGCTCGCGGGCTCGCCCCCCTGGGCCGCGGCCTCGCGTACGGCCTCGGCGATGGCGTGGAAGTCCTTCTTGAGGATCGCGCCGTGGTTGCTGGGGACCTTCGCGCTGACCCGGATGCGGGGGTTGCGCGCGGTCACCTCGTCGAGACTGGTGCGTATCTGTTCCTGCTCGTCACCCTTGCTGCCGAAGGACGTCCCCGAGGCGACCACGTACCGTGTCGGGACGGCGATGGCGTCCAGCACCGGGCCCAGTTCGCCTTCCCGGGAGATCCGGCCGAGCTCGATGTTGCTGTCCGCCATCTGCTCGGCGTTCATCCGCGGGGTCAGGCCCGTCGGACGCATCAGCGTCATGAAGGGGCTCAACCGCTTGAACAGCTTCCGGATCCGCTGCTCCGTGGCCTCGTCGATCCAGTCGTAGGGGAAGGCGCCGTCGACCAGGACCGCGCCCAGGGCCCGGTCCGGGTTGCGGCTGGCCCAGTGCGCTCCGACGAACGCGCCGTAGGACCAGCCCACGACCAGGGCCCGCTCCACGCCCCTGGCCGCCAGGACGGCGTCGACGTCGCGGACGGCGATCTCGAAGGAGTAGTCCGCCGACGTCTGCGACTTCCTGCCGCGGGCCCGTTCGTCGTAGGTGATGTGCCGCCATCCGGGGCCCAGGTCGGCGATGACCCGGCGCCAGTAGCCCTGGGTGGCGAACTGTCCGTTGAGGTAGACGACGGGGGTGCCGGGGCCGCCGGTGTCGGTGACGGCCAGCGCCGTGTCGTCGACCGGCACCATGCCGGTCCATGCCGCGCGGGTCGGGGAAGTGCTGTTCTTCGTCATGTCTCGCCTTGTCCTGTCTGGTTTTCTGCGGGAGTGGTCAGGGCTCCGTGTCGGCCCGGTCGTGCTTTCTCAGAGGCTGCTGGCGGTGATGTCGCCGAGCGAGGTGGTGGCGCGGATGTCGAGTTCGGCGGCGCCGTCGTTCTTGAGGGCGTTGCTGATGCGGCCCCGGTCGGCGCCGGCGTCCAGGGAGGCCGAGACGCCGGTGGCGGCGGTGACCGAGATGTCGCCGGACTGGGTGCGCAGTACGACCGTGCCGCGTACCGCTTCGGCGATGCGGATGTCGCCCCGGGTGGTGCTGATCTCGGCGGGGCCGTTGAGTCGGCCGACCTCGACGTCGCCGTCGATGGCGGTGAGGCGGACGCTCGCGGCCTCGTCGATCTTGGTCCGCCGGTGGGAGCCCTCGAAGGCGACGTCACCGAGGCGTCCGACACCGCGCAGCTCTGTGGCGGCGGACGTGGCCTCGACGGCCGAGCCGGCGGGCAGCCGGACGGTGACGTCCAGGGACCCGGTGGAGCCGAAGAGCCGGTCGGGGGCCGGGGCCGTGATCCGCAGGACGCCGTCGGTGTAGGCGACGGTGGTCTGCTCGGCGGCCCTGGTGTCGCGGTTCTTTGAGGGGTCGGCGGGCCGGACCTCGACGGTGGTGTCGGCACGGTCCGCGGCGATGATCTGGATGCGGCCGGCGGGGACGTCCAGGACGGCGGAGACCGGGGTGGGGGTGGTGAACTTCTGCATCGTGTGCTCCCGTGCTCGTTTGTTTCTGATACGGGAAACGCTACGTTGTCTTTCCTTGTTCGGCAACATCCTTGTTGCGCGAAATTGCCATCAGCGCAGGTGAATACCGTGAAAGTGTTGCAGTGAGAGTCGAGATAATGCAACGATGGGGGTGTTGTTCATTGCAATGGTTGAAGGATGAACGCTATGGGGGGCCGGTCGGGGCCGCCGCTCCCGGTCAGCTGTGCCAGATGCCGTCGAAGCAGGGCATGGGGTCCAGGCTCAGCGCGGTCCACAGCTCCAACCGGGTGCGGGGGTCGTCCAGGGACCGGCCCATGACCCGCTCGGCGATGCGCAGCCGCGAACGCAGCGTGTTGCGGTGGATCCCGAGGTCCCGTGCGGTCGCCTCCACCTGGGCGCTGTTGTCCAGGTAGTGCAGCAGCGTGTGCGCCAGCTCCGTCGCGTTGCGCGCGTCGTGGTCGCGCAGCTGCCCCAGGACCGCCTGGTCGAAGACGCGTGCTCCGGTCGCCGGGACCGAGGACCGGAGCAGGGCCCACGCGTCGGCCTCGTCCACGTGCCGGTAGCCGTCGGCGGCGGCGTTGCGGGCCCGGTCCACGGCGGAGGGCAGGTCGTCCGGACGGCGCGCGCCGCACGCACCCGCGGCGGAGGGGCCGTCCGCCTCCGAGGCCAGGGCCGTGAACAGGCGCTCCCCGGTGTGCGGCCGACCGCTCGCGGGCAGCACCGCCAGCAGCACGTCGTCCAGGGCGGCGAGTCCCACCCGGTGGGCCACGTCGGTGTCGCCCAGCACGTCGACCAGCGCGTCCGCCGCGCGGTCCATCAGGGCGACCGGGTCGGGGGTTCGCAGGCACACCACCTCCCACGGGGGGACGGGCAGGGTCAGCTGGACCTGGGGGCGTCCGGTCGCGACGGCGCGGAGCACGGGCGCGCGCTCGCGGTACAGCGCCCGCCGGGCGTCGCGCGAGTGCAGGAGGTCCACCGCCAGCAGCGACGCCGCGTGGTTGGCGAGCATCCGCACGTGGGGGGTGACCGGGAACGGGCAGTGCAGCGCCAACCAGCCCAGCGTCCGCCCGGCCGGGCCCAGCGTCTGGAGCAGGATCGTCGCGTCCCCGTCCGCCAGCAGCGTCATCCCGCGCGGGCGTCCCGCCAGCGCCGAGCGCACCGTCGCGTGCCAGGGGGGCTCGGTGTCCGGCACCGACACACTGGTCATCCCGTTCCGGTCCAGCAGGAGGGACGCCCCGGCCGTCGACGAGGACAGCTCTCCCATCACCCCGGCGGGCCCCGACCGCAGGGCGGCGCGCGCCATCGCGTCCTGCGCGGTCAGCAGCCGGTGCTGTTCCCGTGTCCGCTCGGCCGCGTAGTGGTCGGCGACCGTCTCCACCACCGCGATGAACGGGGTCTCGCCCTCCACCCGCAGGACCGGCAGACCCAGGGCGTCGCCCTCCTCCAGCACCTCGGGCGGGATCTCGCGCAGCCAGACGTCGATCGCGAAGGCCAGTCCCGCGCACCCGGCCCCGTGCAGGCGGCGGACGTACTCCCGGCGCGACCGCTCGTCGGAGCCCAGCCCCAGCCCGACCGTCAGCACCAGTTCGCCGCCGCGGAGCCACCGCACCGGGTCGTGCAGCTCGGTCACGTGCGCCCATCGGATGGACCGGCCCAGGCCGGTGTGCCCGGCCGCGGCCCGCACCTCCAGGGCGGGGTTCGCGGTGATGTCGCCGACCGTGATCGTCACGGGATCCCACCTCCGGAGGGGGTTGTGTGCACCTTGCACATTTGTAACAGCGCGTGGAGTGCGGACCGTCCCGACCCGGGCGGCGTCGGGGTGTCTACGGTCACAACAACATCCGAACCGGCTGTGGCCAGCGGCGACACCCCTCCCAGGGGTGCGGCCGGGACTCACCGAACGCGCAACGGAGTACACATGTCAGACCGGACCGCCCCCACGTCCTCGCACCCGGCGCGTGCGGCGATAGCGGCCTTCGTGGGCACCACCATCGAGTGGTTCGACTTCTACGTCTACGCCACGGCCGCCAGCCTGGTGTTCGGCACCCTGTTCTTCCCGCCCGGCACCGACCCCATGATCGGGCTGATGGCGTCCTTCGCCACCTTCTCCGTGGGCTTCTTCGCGCGCCCGCTCGGCGGGATCGTCTTCGGCCACTTCGGTGACCGGCTCGGTCGCAAGTCGGCGCTGGTCATCACGCTGCTGATGATGGGCGTGGCCACGTTCTGCGTGGGCCTCCTGCCCACCTACGAGCAGGCCGGCTTCATCGCCCCGCTGCTCCTGGTGCTGCTGCGCTTCGTGCAGGGCATCGCCGTGGGCGGGGAGTGGGGCGGCGCCGTCCTGATGGCTGTCGAGCACGCCCCCGAGAACCGCAAGACGTTCTACGGCGCCTTCGCCCAGCTGGGCAACCCCGCCGGCGCCCTGCTCGCCACCGGTTCGTTCGGGCTCATCGCCGCCTGGGACGCCGACCTGCTGTACACCTGGGGCTGGCGCCTGCCCTTCCTCGCCTCGGTCCTGCTGGTCCTGGTGGGCCTGCTGATCCGGTTGAAGGTCGAGGAGTCCCCGGTCTTCGAGGCCGTCCAGGAGAACGACGGCCGGCCGGCGGAACTGCCCCTGCGCGAGGCCGTGCGCACCTCGTGGCGCCCCCTGCTGCTGGGCATCGGCATCCTGCCCGTGGCCGTCGGCGGCTACTACATCGTCACCACGTTCCTCCAGGCCTACGGCGTCGAGGTCGGCGTCAGCGAACAGGTCATCCTCAACGGCCTGAGCCTGGCCGCGTTCGTCGAGCTGGTCGCCACCCTCGGGGTGTCCTGGCTGGGCGACCGATTCGGCACCGTCCGGGTCGTCACCATCGGCCTGGTGGGGGTCATCGTCCTGGCCCTGCCCCAGTTCCTGGTCATGGAGACCGGCAGCACCCTCCTGATCTTCGTGATGCTGTGCGTCATGCGCCTGGCCATGGCCGCCGTCTACGGCCCCATCGCCCGCGTCCTCGCCCAGATGTTCCCGCCCCGGGCCCGCTACACCAGCATCTCCATCGCCTACCAGGTCGCGGGCGCCGTCTTCGGCGGCCTGTCCCCGATCGTGTGCACGGCCCTGTTCGCCGTGACCGGCAGCATCCTGCCCGTCGCCGGCCTGCTCATGGCCATGGCCGTGGTGAGCATCGCCTGCCTGGCCAAGGCCCCCCGCCACCAGGACGACGACCTGGTCACCGCCGCCTGACGCGGCCGTCCGCACACCCGCCGCCGCACCGCGGCGGCACCACCGCACACCCACCGCCGCCGGGCCCTTCCGTCCGGCGGCACCCCACCCAGGGAGGAACCGCACCCGTGTCCGGTCTGCTCATCCACAACGCCAACGTCCTGACCATGGACGACACCAACCCGCGGGCCGAGGCCGTCGCCGTGCTCGACGGACGGGTCCGCCTCGCCGGGAGCGTCGAGGCCGCCAGAGCCGCCGCAGGTCCCGGCGCGACCGAGGTGGACGCGGGCGGGCGGACCGTCCTGCCCGGGTTCATCGACCCGCACAACCACCTGCTGTCCACCGCCGAGTCGCTGGCCGCCGTCGACGCCGGCTACCCGCGCGTGGGCAGTGCGGCCGACCTGGTCGCGGTCATCGGGGCCGAGGCCGAGCGGACCCCGCCGGGGCAGTGGATCCGCGCCTTCCACATGGACGACGCCAAGTTCCCCGGGGGCCGCCCCACCCGCCGCGACCTGGACGGCGCCACCGGCGAGCACCCGGTCATCGTCTACCACGTCTCGGGCCACCAGGCGGTGGTGAACTCCGCCGCCCTGGCCTGGAGCGGTATCGGCGAGGACGTCCCCGACCCGTCGGGCGGCTCCTTCGTGCGCGACGAGGGCGGGCGCCTGACCGGGATGGTCCTGGACTCGGCTATGGAGCTGCTGCTGCCCCTGGCGGTCGACATCGGCTGCCACGGCCCCAACTTCCACACCGACCTCCCGGCCGAGCAGCTGCTGGGCTGGCTCTCCGCCGCCGCCGTCCCCTACCTGTCGGCCGGTGTCACCACCGTGTGCGACCCGCAGGTGTCGGCGCGCGAGCTGCGCGTCTACCGGGCTGCCCGCGCCGCCGGGACCCTGCCGCTGCGCACGTTCGGCATGCCGCTCTCCCACCAGCTGGACTCGCTCACCCACGCGGGGCTGGCGAGCCCCTTCGGCGACGACTGGCTGCGCCTGACCGGCATGAAGTTCTACTCCGACGGGACCCTCCTTGGCGGTACAGCCAAGTTCAGCGTCCCCTACGGCGAGCGGGGCGAGTTCGCGGGCAGCCTCTACCACCACCCCGACCAGCTCGTCGACCTGGTGACGCGGGCGGCGGCAGAGGGCTGGCAGGTGGCCATCCACACCCAGGGCGACGCGGCGATGGAGAACACCCTGGCCGCCATCGCCTCGGCCGCGCGCGTGTCCGGCCCGGACCCGCGCCCGCGGGTGGAGCACTGCGGCTACCCGACCCCGGAGCAGGCCAAGCGCTTCACCGACTACGGGGTCATCCCGGTCAACCAGCCCAACTTCCTGTACGACAGCGGCGGCGACTTCGTCCGCCGCCTCGGCGAGCGGGCGCACCGGCTCCAGCCGATGCGCGAGGAGATCGACCTGGGTCTGCGCCCGGTGCTGTCCAGCGACTCGTTCGTGTCCAGCCTGCGTCCGATGGACACCGTCGCCAACGCGGTGTGCCGTACCACCCGGGAGGGCGCCCCGATCGGTGTCGAGCAGGCAGTCACCCTGCACGAGGCGCTGCGCGCCCACACACTGGACGCCGCCCACGCCCTCGGTGTGGAGGACCGGCTGGGGGCCCTGCGCCCCGGATACCTGGCCGACCTGGTGGTCCTGGACCGCGACGTCGAGTCTCTGCCGGAGCAGCGGCTGCGCGAGGTCGACGCCTGGTTGACGGTGCTGGACGGGCGCGTCGCCCACCGCGCCTCCTGAGGGGCCTGCCCGGTCCCGCCGCACGCGGGGGCCGGGCGGAGCACCGGGGCGGCGCCGGGCACCCGGTGCCGCCCCGGGGACATGGGCGTCCCCGCCCGCTGACGCGGACGGGGACGGTCAGGGGTGGTGAGGAGGGTCAGCTGGTGCGGATGCTGACGCCCCAGGAGTTCACCATCGGCAGGACCTCCTGGTAGAAGGTGGTGCCGCCGACGGAGCAGTTGCCGGAGCCACCGGAGGTGACGCCCTGGGCCTGCGAGCCGGAGATGAACGAGCCGCCGGAGTCACCGGGCTCGGCGCACACGTTGGTGCGGGTGAGCGAGTAGACGGTGCCCTGCGGGTAGCTCACCGTCTGGTTGCGGGCCTGGATGGTGCCGCAGTGCCAGCCGGTGGTGGAGCCGGAGCGGCAGATGGCGGAGCCGACGGCGGCCTGGCTGGTGCCGGTGACGCTCTGGTAGCCGCCGGAGTTGTAGCGGGAGACCAGGTTGGTCAGCGTGAAGTTGGAGGTGCCCCGCACGAACGCGGCGTCGTTGCCGGGGAAGACCGAGTTCTGGAAGGTGCCGCGGCCGTTGCCGATGGTCACCGCGGTGCCGACGCGGCCGCAGTGGCCGGCGGTGACGAAGCCGGGCTGTCCGGCGCTGTTGGTGGCGGCGAAGCCGACCGAGCAGCGTCCGCCCATGGTGTAGGCGAGGCCGCCGATGATGTCGGCGTAGGTCTCGGGGGTCTCGCTGGTCTCCTGGACCTGGACGGCGGAGGCGTCCACGCCCGCCTCGGCGAGCAGGGCGTCGATGTCGGCGCCGGAGCCCTCCAGGACCTCGACCACGACGGTGTCGCTCGTGACGTCCGGGTACCAGCCGACGATGCCCTCCGGGACGTCGGCCGCGTTGAGGTCGTCCACGACCTCGGCCAGGCCCTCGGTCCCGTAGGAGACGACGCTCGCCTCGGCGCCGGTCGCCTCGACGGCCTCGACCGCCGCGGCGTCGGTCACCAGGACGGTGAGGGTGTGGGTGTCGATGTCGAAGGTGGAACCGCCGTAGGCGGAGCCGGCTGCCTCGGTGGCCTCTGCGTCGATCTCCAGGGCGGCCTCCTGGGCCTCCAGGAGGGACTCGGCCTCGGACTGGGTGAGGTCGAGGTCCCGCTCGAGGGCCTCGAACATGCTGGCGGCGTTGTCGTCGGCGACGGGGCCCTGGGGGAGGGGGGCGGTCGCCGCGAGGGCTCCCGGTGCCAGGGACAGGGCCAGGCCGAAGGCCAGGGCTCCCGTGCCGATGGCGGAGATGACGGGGGAGGGTCGCATGGGTGTCTACTCTCCAAGGGGGATCAAGGGGGATTCGGAGTGTCCGCGCCGGTAGGGACGGAAACCCCATTTCCGAAGGACGGAGTTGTTCCGACGTCCGGAATTCACCGAGACATCCGGTAAACGATCCCCAACATAAATGGACACTTTGGTGAGGGAAAGACCCGCTCTGTGTTGATCTATTCAGACGTACGAAGGATCGTCCGATGACCCTCTGTTCCGTCATGGCTACGCGTAGCCGTCCGGTGTGCGACCTTGCGGTTTCCGCAGTCGGGCGCTCACGGATCGAAGCGGTGGCCCGTGCGCAAGGGATGCTCCGTGGCCGGATGCGGACACCGGTACCCGGTACCGTTCGTGACAGCCCGGCTACCTGGATGTAACACCAGAGGTCACAGAGGTGCCAAAGGGGCTGTGCGGACGGTTCGCGGCGCGGCCCCGGGCGCGGACGTCTGGCCGGATGCGGACGCGTGGGCGGCCGGCGCCCCTTCGGGACGCCCGCCCCCCCCCGGGGGGGCACCCCCGCACGCCCCAGGACGT
>NZ_JBSHDN010000150.1:0-16403 GCF_053616335.1 Nocardiopsis sp. NPDC055824 | reverse complement strand
GGCTTCACGCGGATCCGGCCCTCCCTCTTTTCGTCGTGTCCGTATCACGGGCGGGGCAAGGGCCCGCGCCCGGCGGCGGACCCGCGCCTATTCGTGCGGCGGGGTGCAGGGCAGCGCGCGCCGCCGCCTCCGGTCCCGCCGCTCCCGATAGCGGCGGAAGGCCTCGTCCCTGAGGCGCATCCCCAGCTGCTCGGCGCGCAGGAACCACACGCGCGCGGGGCGCACGAGCCTCTGGGCCCACCGGAACTCGGTGCTGAAGATGACCAGCCCCAGGATGACCGACGCCAGCCCCGGGCCGGGGATCACCATCATCAGGAGCCCGGCGAGGACCACCAGCGTGCCGACCGTGCCGACGAGGATGCGCCAGGGCAGGTGCAGCGCCGGGTGGGTGTGCATACGTCTGCGGAAGAGGCGGAGCCTGGCCCGCAGCCGTCGCCACCGCCTCGCGTGGGCACGGCGGGAGGGGGATGTCTCCGGGGCCGGTGGGCCGGTCGGTGGGCTCGGTGACATGCGCTCACAGTATTCGGTCGCAGAGACTGGGTGTATTCGGGTCCGCGGGGGCCGGTGGTCGGATGTCTGCTGATTCTCACCGATCTCGAACCCCGGATCAATGGTCTTTGGTATGGCTGTGGACAGCTTCCTGAAAGGTGACGTTCTTTGACAGAACGTCTTCCCGGGGGGAGAGGATTCCCTTATGTCACCGTTCCCCCGGGATGTGGCGGCACCGGGCGGCCTGGGCGGACACGGCCGAATTCCCCGACCGAATCACCGGGGGCGGAGCCGCTCCGGGGTGCGCTTCCGGGGCCGCGCGGCGGCCCGGGAAGAGGGCGCGCGGGCCCCGGGCGCACGCCGTCGGACCTGTGGACGGCCGGGGCGGAGCCACCCCGGAGCCGATAGCATCGGGGGGAAAACGCCTGGCCGCCCCACGGGGCGGTCGGTACGCGTTAGACCGCGATCCACGTCCTTAGGAGTCACCGTGTCCGCCGCGCCTGAGCTGCACATCACCCTCGCCGGAACCCCGCGTGCGGTGGCGGCCACCACTACGGCGGGGCAGGCACTGGAGGCCGACGGCAGGACCGTCGTCGCGGCGCTCGTCAACGGCGAGCCGCGCGACCTGGACCGGGAGCTGCACGAGGGCGACGTCGTCGAGCCGATCGCGATCGACTCCGACGAGGGCCGGGCGATCCTGCGCCACTCCACCGCGCACATCCTCGCGCAGGCGGTCCAGGAGCTCTTCCCGGAGGCCCGGCTGGGCATCGGCCCGCCCGTCGAGAACGGCTTCTACTACGACTTCGACGTCGCCGAGCCGTTCACCCCCGCCGATCTCAAGGGCATCGAGAAGAAGATGCAGCAGATCATCAAGCAGGGGCAGCGCTTCGACCGCCGCGTCGTCACCGAGGAGGGCGCGCGGGCCGAGCTGGCCACCGAGCCCTACAAGCTGGAGCTGATCGGCCTCAAGGGCGGCGCCACGGAGGCCGCCGAGGGCGCCGGGGTCGAGGTGGGGGCCGGCGAGCTCACCATCTACGACAACGTCCACCCGCGCACCGGCGAGCAGTGCTGGAAGGACCTGTGCCGCGGGCCGCACCTGCCCACCACCAGGGCCGTCCCCGCGTTCAAGCTCATGCGCACCGCCGCCGCCTACTGGCGCGGCAAGGAGACCAACCCGCAGCTCCAGCGCGTCTACGGCACCGCCTGGGAGACCAAGGAAGCCCTCAAGGACTACCTGACCTTCCTGGAGGAGGCCGAGAAGCGGGACCACCGCAAGCTCGGCGCGGAGCTGGACCTGTTCTCCATCCCGGACGAGATCGGCTCCGGCCTCGCCGTCTTCCACCCCCGGGGCGGCATCATCCGCCGGGTGATGGAGGACTACTCGCGCAAGCGGCACGAGGAGAGCGGCTACGAGTTCGTCTACTCCCCGCACGCCACCAAGAGCACCCTGTTCGAGAAGTCGGGGCACCTGGACTGGTACGCGGACGGCATGTACCCCCCCATGAAGCTCGACGGCGGCCAGGACTACTACCTGAAGCCGATGAACTGCCCGATGCACAACCTGATCTTCGACGCGCGCGGGCGCTCCTACCGGGAGCTGCCGCTGCGCCTGTTCGAGTTCGGCACCGTGTACCGGTACGAGAAGTCGGGCGTGGTGCACGGCCTGACCCGGGCCCGGGGCTTCACCCAGGACGACGCCCACATCTACTGCACCGAGGAGCAGATGGCGGACGAGCTCGACTCGCTGCTGACCTTCGTGCTGGAGCTGCTGCGCGACTACGGCCTGGACGACTTCTACCTGGAGCTGTCCACCAAGGACCCGGAGAAGTACATCGGGGACGACGCGGTCTGGGACACGGCCACCGCCACCCTGCGCGAGGCCGCCGAGAAGCAGGGGCTCGAACTGGTCATGGACCCGGGGGGCGCCGCCTTCTACGGCCCCAAGATCTCGGTCCAGGCCAAGGACGCCATCGGCCGCACCTGGCAGATGTCCACGATCCAGCTGGACTTCAACCTGCCCGAGCGCTTCGACCTGGAGTACACCGCCCCGGACGGCTCCCGCCGGCGGCCGGTGATGATCCACCGCGCCCTGTTCGGCTCCATCGAGCGCTTCTTCGCCGTCCTGCTGGAGCACTACGCGGGCGCCTTCCCCGCCTGGCTGGCCCCGGTGCAGGCGGTGGGCATCCCCATCGCGGACGAGCACGTGCCCTACCTCCAGGAGGTCGCGGCCAAGCTGCGCGCCGAGGGCATCCGCGTCGAGGTGGACGCCGGGGACGACCGCATGCAGAAGAAGATCCGCAACGCCCAGAAGCAGAAGGTGCCCTTCATGCTGCTGGCCGGAGACGAGGACATCAGCAAGGGCGCGGTGTCCTTCCGCTTCCGGGACGGCTCGCAGAACAACGGCGTGCCGGTCGACGAGGCCGTGGCCGAGATCGTCGCCGCCGTCCGCGAGCGCCGGTAGGGCGCCGCCGCGCCGCCGGGGAGAGGTCCCGGACGGCGCCGGACGCGCACGGCAGAGCGCCCACCCGGTCCTCCGGGTGGGCGCTTCCCCGTTCCGTCCGTCGCCGCGGCGACGGGGTCAGCGCTGCTCTCGCGGCGCCGTGGACTCGTCGTCGTCGCGGAAGAGGTCCGCGCGGGAGATGCGCGCGGTCGCGTTGGGGTCCGGGGCGTTCTGCTCCTCCTCGTCGTCGCGGAAGAGGTCCGCGCGCGAGATGCGGTGCGTCGAGTTGGGGTCGCTCATGAGGGTTGCTACTCCTAATTGCTTCGGGGCACAGCGGATCTTATCCGTCTCCTGCGGGGGAGTCCGCCTGCTCAGGTTCGGGTGCAGGGAGCCGTGACCCCGGTCAGGGGCCCGCGGGGTGCCGCTTCCACGCCTCCGCGGGGATGCGCTCCACCATGTCGATCAGGTAGTCGGCGGCGGTGAGGGACCGGTCGGGGTCCAGGCGCATGGCGGCCCAGGTGAGGACGTAGTCGCCGCTGAAGCGTACCGGCAGCGACCGCGACCGCGGATCCGAGAGCAGCCACGCGGTCATGGCGCGGTCGAGGACGGCCCGGGCGAACCCGGTGTCGCCGACGGCGTGGAAGGCCCTGTCGAAGGCGTCGTCGGACGGCGTGAGGCGGTCCCTGCGGCGGATCTCCAGCTCGGCGTTGGGGCCGGGGGTGCGGACCGCGACGATCCGGTAGGCCTGGCGGCCCCCGGCCGCGCCGTGCCTCGGCTTGTGGGTGTGCTCGAAGATGACGACCGGGTGCCGGCCGCGGCGCCCGGAGAGGACGTGCTGGACGCGCGGGTGGGGGCCGTTGGTGGAACGCGGCAGGACCGCTTCGCCCAGCGGGGCCGGCTGGTGCTCGGCGTAGGTCCACCCGTGCTCGCGGGCCCAGACGCGGAGCTCCGCGACGCGTTCCTTGCGAAAGTGCGCGGCGACCGCGATCGCGCCGGCCGACACCACGACGACGACCAGAGCGATCACAGGCAGGGCGCCTTCCATCCGGTGTCTCCTCCGGCTGGGGAACGTGGGGCGGCCGAGGACCCGAGGGGCCCGCTGCGGCGGGCCGGGCCTTCCGGGCCCGGAAAGCAAGGGACCCGCTCTGGCCGTACGGGTCCATTCTGTGCTCATTGCTGTTACTTGTCACCCCTTGGCGTTGTTCCCCGGTGAACCGCGGAGTTCACGTACCCGTGGAGCTGTCCCCATACCCTCCCGAAACATGCGGAGCACCGCCGAAAGTACATGCGAGCCTCCGGCCGCGACCTGCGCGAAAGCCCGCGGCCGCCGCGTCCGCGGACATTCCCGGGACCCGGCCGACGCGCTTTCTCCGAATTCGACAGAACTGCCGGTGATTCAATAGGCACTCAGGGTGAGAATTGTCCGGAACCGGTCACGGGGCCCGTCCGTGAAGCGCGGCCCGAAACGCCGTTCCCCGGGGAGCGGCACGGTCCGCCGGGCGCCGCGGCGTCCGGAGGGTCCGGGGCCGTGCCGGTCCCCGCGGCGGGTCCCCGGCGGTCGCGCCGCGGGGCGCCGGAGCCGCCGTCCCGGCCCGCGCGCCCCCGCGCGACACTCCCGCCGTGCCGTCGCGGACACGCGCCCGTTTTGTGGCACACCTCGCATGGAGCTGGGGCCGTGCAGGGGGACCACGGGCACTTTTTGTGGGGTTCCCACAACACAGCAGATCCGCCATGGGCGATTCGGGACATTGCTGTACCCGGTGGCGATCGAGCAAGGTATAGATAGGTGGAGGCGACGCTCCGGGCTTTGGAGGTCGCCTTCTGTGCGTGGGTACTTGGGAGGCTCAACCGGTGTTCAGTCGTGTCGCCATCGTCAACCGTGGAGAGGCCGCGATGCGCCTCATCCACGCAGTTCGGGATCTTTCCGCGGAGATCGGGACGCGGATCGAGACGGTCGCCCTCTACACCGACGCCGACCGCAACGCGACCTTCGTCCGCGAGGCGGACATCGCCCACTCGCTGGGCCCGGCCTCGGCGCGCCCCTACCTCGACCACGCCGTCCTGGAGCGGGCCCTGGTCGAGACCGGGGCCGACGCCGCCTGGGTCGGCTGGGGCTTCGTCGCCGAGGACCCGGCCTTCGCGGAGCTGTGCGAGAAGATCGGCGTCACCTTCGTCGGGCCGAGCGCGGAGGCGATGCGCAGGCTCGGTGACAAGATCGGCGCCAAGCTCATCGCCGAGGAGGTCGGCGTCCCCGTCGCCCCCTGGAGCCGCGGCGAGGTCGCGACGCTGGAGGACGCCCTGCGCGCCGGCGACGAGATCGGCTACCCGCTGATGCTCAAGGCGACCGCGGGCGGCGGCGGGCGGGGCATCCGCATGGTCGCCTCGGGCGAGGACCTGGCCGAGGCCTACGAGCGAACCAGCCAGGAGGCGCTGCGCGCCTTCGGCTCCGGCGTCGTCTTCCTGGAGCGCCTGGTCACCGGCGCCCGGCACGTCGAGGTCCAGGTCATCGCCGACGGCCAGGGCACCGCGTGGGCGCTGGGCGTCCGCGACTGCTCGGTGCAGCGGCGCAACCAGAAGGTCATCGAGGAGTCCGCCTCCCCCGTCCTGGGCCCGGAGCAGACCGCGGAGCTCAAGGCCTCCGCCGAACGCCTCGCCGTGGCCGTCGGCTACCGGGGCGCCTGCACCGTGGAGTTCCTCTATCACCCGGGCGAGAAGCTGTTCGCGTTCCTGGAGGTCAACACCCGGCTCCAGGTCGAGCACCCGATCACCGAGATCACCACCGGCACCGACCTGGTCCGACTGCAGCTGCAGGTGGCGAGCGGGGAGCGGCTGGACGGCGTCCAGCCCGCAGAGACCGGACACGCCGTCGAGGCCCGCCTCAACGCCGAGGACCCCGACCGCGACTTCGCCCCCGCCCCCGGCCGCATCGCCCGCCTGATCCTGCCCGCCGGGCCCGGCATCCGCGTCGACACCGGTGTCAGCGAGGGCGACACCATCCCGGCCGACTTCGACTCGATGATCGCGAAGATCATCGCCTACGGCCGCGACCGCGAGCAGGCGCTGGCCCGTCTGCGCCGCGCGATGGCCGAGACCACCGTCATCATCGACGGCGGCGCGACCAACAAGGGCTTCGTCGTCGACCTGCTCGATCAGCCCGAGGTGATCGACGCCAGCGCCGACACCGGCTGGATCGACAGGGTGCGCGCCGAGGGCCGCCTGACCAGCCACCGGCACGCCGCCGTCGCCCTGGCGGCCGCCGCGATCGAGGCCTACCAGGACGAGGAGGACGTCAGCCGCCGGCGGCTGCTGTCCAGCGCCCACGGCGGCCGTCCGCAGGTGCAGCACGAGAGCGGCCGCCCGCTGGACCTCAAGCTCCGCGGGGTGGGCTACCGCGTCGCCGTCGCCCGCGTCGGCCAGCGGCGCTTCCGCGTCGGGGTCTCCGGCGGCGGCGACGTGCACCCGGCGGACGTCGAGGTCGAGCGCTTCGACGAGCACAGCGGCCGCATCGTCGTCAACGGCCGCCGCTTCCGGCTGGTGACGGCCACCCACGGGCCGATCCACCTGGTGGAGGTCGACGGGGTCACCCACCGGATCAGCCGCGACGAGGGCGGCGTCGTGCGCTCGCCCGCGCCCGCGCTGGTCGTGTCGACGCCCTTGGCCGTCGGTGACGAGGTCGAGCAAGGCGCGCCCATCCTGGTGCTGGAGAGCATGAAGATGGAGACGGTGCTGCGCGCACCGTTCCGCGCCCGGGTGCGCGAGTGCCCGGTGGCGGTGGGCAGCCAGGTCGAGTCCGGCGCCCCGCTGATGCGCCTGGAGCCCCTCGCGGACGAGGGCGTGGAGGACGGCGCCGCGGCCACCGCCGAGACCGCCGAGATCGAGCTCCCCGCGGAGCCCGAGGCGGTGTCCGCGGCCGAGCGGGTCGAGCGCGGACTCCAGGACCTGCGCAGCCTGCTGCTCGGCTTCGACGTGGACCCCCACGACCGCCGGCGCGTGCTGTCGGACTACCTGGCCGCGCGGGCCGAGCTGGGCGGGCGGCCGTTCGAGGGCGAGCTGGACCTGATCACGGTGTTCGCCGACCTGTCCGAGCTGAGCCGCAACAAGCCGGCCGGTGACACCGAGACCGAGCCGCGCAGCCCCGTGCACAGCCCGCGCGAGTTCTTCCACAGCTACCTCCAGAGCCTGGACGTCGAGCGGGCCGGGCTCCCCGAGAGCTTCCGGACCAAGCTCCGCACGGTCCTCGCCCACTACGGCATCACCGACCTCGACCGCACGCCCGAGCTGGAGGCCGCGGTCTTCCGGATCTGCCTGGCGCTCCACCGGATGCCGACCGACGTCGCGGTCGTGTCGGAGCTGCTGCGCCGGTGGCTGGCCGGGCCACTGCCCCTGGAGGCGCTGGGCGAGCGGGCCGGACGCGCCCTGGAACACCTCGTCGAGGCCACGCAGGTGCGCTTCCCCGCGGTGTCCGACCTCGCCCGCGGAGTGGTGTTCCGCTGGTTCGCCCAGCCGCTGCTGCGCCGCAACCGCGCCGAGGTCTACGCCTCCGTGCGCGACGGGCTGCGCTACCTGGACCGCAACCCGGACGCGCCGGACCGCGCGGAGCGGATCCAGACCATGGTGGCCAGCGCCGAACCGCTGGTCAGGCTGATCGGCCAGCGGATCGGGCGGCCCGGCCGCGACCACGCGCCGCTGCTGGAGGTCCTGACCCGCCGCTACTACGGCAACCGGGGGCTGTCCGACGTCGCGGTTCGGGAGGCCGCGGGCTGCCGGTTCGTCACCGCCGACCACACCGGCCACGACGGGGCGACGCGCCTGGTGACCACCGCGGTCGACATCGCCTCCCTGCCCGACGCCGCCGGGCGCGGCCTGGTGGCCGACCTCTACGTCACGTGGGACGGCCAGCCGGACGCCGACGAGATGGCGGTGCGGCTCGGACGGATCCTCGCCGAGCACCCGCTCCCCGAGGGCGTCCGCCGGATCACCACCACCGTCGCGGGCACCAGCGGCGCGGTGATGCACCACCACTTCACCTTCCGGCCCGGTGACGACGGCCTCACCGAGGACCGGCTGATCCGCGGGTTGCACCCGCAGATCGCCCGCCGCCTCCAGCTGCAGCGGCTGCGCGAGTTCGACCTCACGCGCCTGCCGTCGGCCGACGAGGAGATCTACCTCTTCAAGGCCGTGGCGCGCGGCAACCCGGCCGACGAGCGCCTCATCGCGATGGGGCAGGTCCGCGACCTGACGCCGCTGCGCGACGCCGACGGCCGCCTCGTCGCACTGCCCGTGGTGGAGGACACGATCGCGGGCTGCCTGGACGCGATCCGCAACATCCGGGCGCAGGGGCCGCAGAACCGGCGCTTCGACACCAACCGGATCATGATGTACGTCTGGCCGGCGACCGAGCTGACCCCCGAGGAGCTCGACACGCTGGTCCAGCGCATCCTGCCCACCACGGAGGGGGCCGGACTGGAGGAGGTCCAGTTCGTCGCCCGCCAGCGCACCGCCGAGGGCGAGCTGACCGAGGTCGCCGTGCGGATCACCCTCGACCCGGGCCACGGCGCGCGCATGCACGTCGACAAGCCCTCGACCGAACCGGTGCCGCCGCTGGACGACTACCGCCAGAAGGTGCTGCGCGCGGCCCGCCGCGGCACCACCTACCCGTACGAGCTGACCGGCCTGCTCGCCGGCCCGGAGGGCCGCTTCGTCGAGCACGACCTCGACGAGCACGGCGTTCTCGCGCCGGTGGACCGGCCCAGGGGAGGGAACACCGCGGCGATCGTCGCGGGCGTCGTCACGACGCCCACCGCGCGGCACCCCGAGGGCGTCACCCGCGTCGTGCTGCTCGGTGACCCCACCAAGGCACTGGGCGCGCTGTCGGAGCCGGAGTGCAGGCGGGTCATCGCCGCGATCGACCTGGCCGAGCGGATGCGGGTCCCCCTGGAGTGGTTCGCGCTCTCCGCGGGCGCGCGCATCTCGATGTCCTCGGGAACCGAGAACATGGACTGGGTCGCGGCCGCCCTGAAGCGGATCGTCACCTACACCCAGGACGGCGGCGAGATCAACATCGTGGTCGCGGGCATCAACGTCGGCGCGCAGCCGTACTGGAACGCCGAGGCGACGATGCTCATGCACACCAAGGGCATCCTCGTGATGACGCCGGACTCGGCGATGGTGCTCACCGGCAAGCAGTCGCTGGACTTCTCCGGCGGCGTGTCGGCCGAGGACAACTTCGGCATCGGCGGCTACGACCGCGTGATGGGGCCGAACGGCCAGGCCCAGTACTGGGCGCCCAACCTGCCGGCCGCCCGGGACGTGCTGATGGCGCACTACGACCACACCTACGTGGTCCCGGGGGAGGGGGCGCCGCGCAAGGCGGACACGGTCGACCCGGTCGACCGCGACGTCTCGGACTTCCCGCACGAGATCGAGGGCAGCGACTTCACCACGGTCGGCCAGATCTTCTCCGTCGAGCACAACCCGGACCGCAAGAAGCCGTTCGACATCCGCACGGTGATGCGCGCCCTCTCCGACCAGGACCACCTGGCGCTGGAGCGGTGGGCGGGGATGGCCGACGCCGACACGTCGGCGGTCCAGGACGTGCACATCGGCGGCTGGCCGGTCTGCCTGATCGGTATCGAGTCGCGGTCGGTGGCACGGCGCGGCTTCCCGCCCACCGACGGGCCGGACACCTACACCGCGGGCACGCTGTTCCCGCGGTCGTCGAAGAAGACCGCGCGGGCGATCAACGCGGCCTCCGGCAACCGGCCGCTGGTCGTGCTGGCCAACCTGTCCGGGTTCGACGGTTCCCCGGAGTCGATGCGCAACCTCCAGCTGGAGTACGGCGCCGAGATCGGCCGGGCGATCGTGAACTTCGACGGGCCCATCGTGTTCTGCGTGATCTCCCGCTACCACGGCGGCGCGTTCGTGGTGTTCTCCAAGGCGCTCAACCCGAACATGACGGTGCTGGCGCTGGAGGGCTCCTACGCCTCCGTGCTCGGCGGCGCCCCCGCGGCGGCCGTGGTGTTCTCCGGCGAGGTGAACAAGCGGACGGCGAACGACCCGAGGGTGACGGAGCTGCACGCCCGGGTCTCGGCGGCCGACGCCGCCGAGCGGGCGGCGCTGAGCGCCCGTCTGGCCGAGGTGCAGTCCGCGGTCCGGGCGGAGAAGGTCGGTGAGGTCGCCGCGGAGTTCGACGCGGTGCACAGCATCCAGCGCGCCGTCGAGGTCGGCTCGGTGGACGCGATCATCGGCGCCGCCGAACTGCGGCCGAGGATCATCGAGGCCATCGAGCACGGCATGAAGCGCTGACGTGCCGAGGGACCGGCCGTGCGGGGGCACGGCCGGTCCCGGCGTTCCCGGGGCCGGGAGGGCTCAGGGCCAGGTGACGACCACCCGGGTGTGGCGCTTGTCGATGACGAACCCGTCCGGGAGCGCCCGGTCGGGGGTGCCGGCCGGGTGGACGGTGAGGACCGGGCCCGGACCGGACCGGTGGTCGCGGTCCCAGTCCCGCATCCGTCCCGCGAGCCGGGCCGCGAGGTCCCCGGCACGGCGCCCGTGCGCGTGGACGACGAACTCCGAGCGCCCTGACCCGGCGCCCGCGGACTCGGGCGCGCCCAGGTAGGCGAAGCCGCCGTCCTCCGCCAGGGCGGGAGTGCCCGTGGTCCAGGCGGGACGGACCAGGCCGCGGGCGACGGCCTGCGGCGTGGCGGTGAGCAGGCAGAAGCCCGGAAGGGCGGTGGCCAGCCACAGGTCCGGTCCGGCGAAGGGGTCGGCGGGGCCGGGTGCGACCCCCGAGCGCAGGTCCACCCGCGGGGAGGCCGCCGCGTCCGCCAGGGCCGCCGCGTCGGGAGCCGGACCGTCCTCGACGAGCAGGCCCACCTCGTCGCCGTGCAGCGGCACGCGGAGCACGGCGCTCTCGCCCGCCCCCTGCATCGGCACGAACCCGCACGGTTCATCGGACCGGCTCACGAGGTGGCCGCCGTCCGGTTCCAGGGCGAGGGAGCGGGTGAGGCCGCGCAGGCGGAGCGGTGCGACGATCCGGCCGCCCCGGGCCAGCTGTCCGGGCCACGCGGGCGGGATGTCCCAGGTCCCGACGGTGACGACGATCCGGTCGAAGGGCGCGCGGTCGGGGAGGCCGAACTCGCCGTCCGCGAGGACGACGTCCACCCGGCCGTGGCCCGCCCCGTCCAGAGCGGAGCGGGCCCGGGCGGTGACGCCGGGGTCGATGTCGACGGTGGTGACCGAGCCCGCGGGGCCGACCAGTTCGCTGAGCAGGGCGGCGTTGTAGCCGCCCGAGCCGAGCTCCAGGACGCGGTGGCCCGGTTCGACCCGGAGCTGGTCGAGCATCGTGGCGACCATGGCCGGCTGGGAGACCGAGCTCGTGGGGAGCCCCGCGGAGTCCGTCCTGGTGACGACGGGGATGTCGGCGTAGGCCCGCTCCAGGGACCGGCCGGGGAGGAAGAGGTGGCGGGGCACCGTCCGCAGGGCGGCCTCGACCCGGGGCGCCAGGGGGCGGCCGAGCAGCGCGCTCCGGGCCGCGATCTCGTCCACCAGGGCCTCGCGCAGGCGTTCGGGGGTGTTCGCGTCGTCGTCCACCGGGTCCTCCTCCGCGGCCGGGGCGAGGGGCTGGACTCCCATGATGGCACCTCCTCCGCGACCGGCCCCGGACCTCCAGGGCACGGGCGGCCGGGCACGGCGTCGGCCGGGGAGGCGCCGGGGGCCGCCCCGCGGTGACGGGCCGGGCGTCAGATCACGGGCGCGTCGACCTGTGCCCGCGGGGCGGGGCGACGGGGCGCGGGCCGCGGGGGAGGCCGGCGGGGGAGGACAGCGCCGGGTCGCGGGCGAGGATCTGGCCGTGCAGCCGTTCCAGCTCGGGGCTCGGGTCCACCCCCAGCTCCTCCACCAGGCGGGCGCGCATGGTCCGGTACGCGGCGAGCGCCTCGGCGCAGCGGCCGTCGCGGTACAGGGCCGTCATCTGGAGGCCCCAGAGGCGTTCGTGCAGCGGGTGGGAGCCGATCACCGGGTACAGCCGCGCGAGGACCTCGGTGTGCCGCCCCTGGGAGAGGTGGATGTCCATGAGGGTCTCGAAGCAGGTGAGCCGCTGTTCGTCCAGGTGCGTGTGGGTGAGCGCCAGGTCGCCGTCGAGCGGCGTGTCCTGGAGGGTGGCGCCGCGCCACAGGCCGAGCGCCTCCTCCAGGGTCCGCGCGGCCTCGGCCGGCCGCCCCTCCTCGAGCGTGCGCAGCCCCCGCCGCAGCATGGCGGCGAAGACGGCGGAGTCCAGCTCGTGCTCCCCGACCCGGATGCGGTAGCCCTCCCCGCTGGTCTCGATGCGGTCGATCCGCTGCCGCAGCTGCGAGACGTAGGTCTTGAGGTTGCCCCGGGCGGAACGGGGCGGATCCTCGCCCCAGACGTTGTTGATCAACTGCACGCAGGGGACCGCCGTATTCGCGCGCACGAGGAGGGCGGCGAGGAGTTGCCGGTGCTTTTTGCGGTTGATCGGTATGGAATTACCGGAATCGTCCATGACTTCGAGCGGACCGAGCAATCTGAAGTCCATGAGTATCTCTGATCGTCGTCGTTCCGGCGCGCCGCCATGAAACAGGACTGTCGGCCGGAGTGCCGATTCTTCTCACGTTCTGACCCGCCCGGTGGTGCGCAAACAGGCCATGTCCGATGGTGTGCGAAGAGTAACACGGGGTCACGATCGGCGGTCGTGAATGGCCGGTCCCGGCCGTCCGGGCCTCGAATCCTACGGCATTCGGACTGTCCGTAAAAGAGCTCCGCGGGCCGGGTGGAGAAATGAATCCGGAGTGAACCCCCGGTGTACCCGCCGGTGGTTGTCTGTCGATTGCCATCCAGGCGCACACCGAGAAAGGAACCGAACATGGTCAGCATGATCGCGTCGCTGGGCGATCGAATACTCCGGTCGGTCGTTCCGCAGGTCAGGGTCGAGGCGGCCGCCTGCGGTCCGTGGAGGGACTCGCACTGCAACCGCTGCGGCTTCTTCTGGACCAACAAGGTCCAGTACCAGAAGCGCACGTGCGGCAGCGAGACCCAGGTGCGCGAGCTGGACTGCGGCACCTGCTAGTCGGGCCGCCCCGTCCGGGGCGCCGACCCGGTGGCGGGGCCCCGCTCCGCCACCCCCGTCCGGTGCGCAACGAGGAGGTACGTCGTGGTCTTCGTGGTCGTCGCAGTGGCCCTGGTCGGCGCACTGGGGATCCTGAACCTGTTGTTGGCGATCGGGGTGGTGCGCAGGCTGCGGGAGCACACCGCACTGCTGGAGGGGCGTCCGGGGGCGGCCGACGACGACCTCCCCGCGTCGGCGGCCCCCGTCGGGACCCGGGTCGGCGCGTTCCGGGCACGCTCCACCCTGGGCTCCGAACTCGTCTTCGAGGAGACGGCCGTCCCCCTCCTGGTGGCCGTCCTGTCCCCCGACTGCTCCCCGTGCCGTGAACGCCTGCCCCTCGTCCTCGACCACGCCGCCCGGTATCCGGGCGAGCGGGTCCTCGCCGTGGTGATCGAGGAGGGCGGGCTCGAGGCCGGGATGGTCGCCCTGCTGGAGCCGGCCGTGCCGGTGGTGGTCGAACCCTGGGACGGTGGGCTGCCCCGCCTCCTCGACGTCCGGGGGACCCCCTGCTTCGTGACGGTGGTCGGGGGCGTGGTGGCGGCCACCAGCGTCTTCGCGCCCCGGCCCGGCGGCGTGGCCCTCGGCCCGGCGGCCGGGTGAGCGATGGAGGACACGCACGGGCGGCCCGGGAACGGCTGGCGCCAGGTCGCCGCGGGCCTTCCCCCCGCCGTCCGGCTCGTGTGGGGTGCGGGCCGCTGGTGGGCGCTCGGCCTGACGGCGCTGGCCGTGACGGCGGGCGCGGTACCGGTCGCCAACGCCTGGCTCATGCGCACGGTGCTCAACGACCTCGCCGTGGGCGCGGCGCCGGCGGCCGTCCTCGCCGCGGCCGCCGCGCTGGCGGTCCTCGGAGTCGCGACGGCCGTGACCACGGCGCTGCAGGTGTACGCCGAGGACGAGCTGGGCCGCAGGGTCGGCCTCCACGCGGACGACCGCCTGTTCACGGCCGTCAACCGGCTCCCCGGCCTCGGACGGTTCGAGGACCCGGCCTTCCTCGACCGCCTGCGGCTGGCGGCCGACAACGGCGGGCAGACCCCGGCGCAGGTCCTCCAGGCCGCTCTCGGCCTGGTCGCCGGGCTCGTGACGGTCCTCGGCTTCGTCGGCTCCCTCGTGGTGATCCACCCGGTGCTGGCCGGGGTCGTCCTCCTCGGGACCCTGCCCGCGCTGTGGGGGCAGCTCGGGCTGTCGCGCAGACGGGCCGCCATGATCTGGAGGCTGGGCCCGGTCGAGCGCAGGGAGCTGTTCTACCGCGACCTGATGTCGAGCGCCGAGGCCGCGAAGGAGATCCGCCTCTTCGGGCTCGGCGACATGCTCCGCGGGCGCATGCTGACCGAACGGCGCAGGGCCAACGACGAGAACCGGCGCATGGACCGGCGCGACATGTCCGTCCAGGTCGCCGCCGGACTCCTGTCCGCCCTGATCTCCGGCGGGGGGCTGGTGTGGGTGGTCCTCCGGGCGGACGCCGGCTCGGGGGCCGTGGGGGACGTGGCGCTGTACATCGCCGCGGTCGGCGCGGTGCAGCAGGGGATGGCGGGCATGATCTCGCTCCTGGCCCAGGCCCACCAGCGCCTGCTCCTGTTCACCCACTACCGCGACGTCGTCGCGGTCGAACCGGACCTGGCCGCCGGGACGGGCGGGGTCGGCCCGCTGACCGGCCGTATCGAGCTGCGCGACGTGTGGTTCCGCTACACCCCCGACCAGCCCTGGGTCCTGCGGGGCGTGGACCTGGACATCCCGGCGGGGACGGCCCTGGGCCTGGTGGGGCTCAACGGGTCGGGCAAGAGCACCCTCGTCAAGCTGCTGTGCCGGTTCTACGACCCCGACCGCGGCACCATCGCCTGGGACGGGACCGACATCCGCGACGTCGACCCCGCTGTCCTGCGCGAGCGGATCGGCGCCGTGTTCCAGGACTACATGACCTATGACATGACCGCCGCCGAGAACATCGGGCTGGGCGACCGGTCCCGGGCCGGGGACCGTGCGGCGATCGAGGCCGCGGCCCGCCGAGCGGGAGTCCACGACGCGGTCGCCGCCCTCCCCCACGGGTACGACACGCTCATCACCCGGATCTTCTACCAGGGGGACGGGAGCGAGCAGGGGGTCGACCTCTCCGGCGGGCAGCAGCAGCGGATCGCGATCGCCCGCGCCCTGCTCCGCGAGGAACGGGACCTGCTCATCCTCGACGAGCCCAGCGCCGGGCTGGACGCGGAGGCCGAGTACGAACTGCACACGCGGCTCAGGGAGCAGCGCCGGGGCCGCACCAGCCTCCTGGTCTCCCACCGGCTCGGCGCCCTGCGCGACGCGGACCGCATCGTCGTGCTCGACGGCGGGACGATCGCCGAGTCGGGGACGCACGGGGAGCTGATGGCGGCGGACGGCGTGTACGCCCGGCTGTTCTCGATCCAGGCCGAGGGGTACCGCCGGGACGAGGGCGATCGTGAGGACGAGAGGTGTCGCCGGGACGAGGAGGCCCCGTGCTGACCGCGATCGGCGCGGCGGTCGCGCTCGCCCTCCCGGCCGCTGCGCTGGGGGCGCTCCTGTGGGTCCGCGCCAGGGTCTTCGTCGCGGTGGTGTCGGGGGAGAGCATGCTTCCCACGCTCCGCCACGGGGACCGGATGCTCTCCGCGCGTACGCACAGGGGCACGGTGATCGCCCCGCGCCAACTCGTGGTCCTGAGCGATCCGCAGACCCCGGTGATCCGTGACGAGCGCAACCGGCGCAGGCCCAACTACCTGGTCAAACGGGTGGCGGCGGTGGCCGGTGATCCGCTGCCCCGAGGCGTCGCCGGCGACGAGGGGGGCGGGACCGTGCCGGAGGGCTTCGTGGTGGTCCTGGGCGACAACCGCGACAGCAGTCTCGACTCGCGCGGGTTCGGACCGGTCCCGGTGAGCCGTGTCGTCGGAACCGTACTGCGCCGGTTGGAGGGATGACGCCGATGCCGTGGGACCACCTGCTGCCCGGCGCGGCGGCCCTGCTCGCGACGGTCTTCGCCGTCTCGGCGTTCGGCAAGGCCCGGGACCCCCGCGGCTTCGCCGCGTCGCTGGAACCGCTGCGACCGGTCCCCGCAGGAGTGCTGCCCCTCGCGACGTGGTCCGTCCCCGCGGCGGAGGCCGCCGTGGTCGCGGCCTTCGGGGGCTGGGCGTCGGGGGCCGAACAGCTGGGCCGGGCCGCCTTCGCAGGCTCGTTCGCCCTGCTGTGCGTGTTCACGGTGGTGATCGTGTCGTCCCTTCGGCGCGGGCCGTCGGCGCGCTGCCACTGCTTCGGGAGGCCGGGGGCGGTCTACGCGCCGCGCCACGTGGCGCGCAACGCCGTGCTGGGCGCCGTCGCCGCGGCGGGGGCGCTGGCCCCGGGCCC
>NZ_JBSHDN010000149.1:0-16663 GCF_053616335.1 Nocardiopsis sp. NPDC055824 | reverse complement strand
GGCTCCGGGGTGACGCGCGCGCTCAGGTTCACGCGCCACGGCGACGCGGCGTCGGCGCGGAGCAGGCGCTGAGCGGCGCTCAGGTGGTCCAGGAGCCAGTCGGGGAGGTGGTCGGCGCTGCGGGGGAAGTACCGCATGTCCTGGTGGTAGCTGCGGGGGTCGGGTTCCACGTCGAACTCCGGCGGGTTCTGGTGGTCGAAGTGGACCCCGATCTCCCGGGACTCCTGGATCGTGATGCGGGCGGTGAACCACGTCCCCTTGCCCGGCTGGTACATGCCCGTCCTCAGGCGGCCGAGCAGGCGGCCGGCCTCCGGCAGGAGGAGGTCCCACTCCGTCCCGCCGTCCGGTGTGCGCACGCTGACCCTGGCCGCGGAGACCCCGACGAGCCCCTTGTAGTCGACGACGATCTCGCTCCACTCGCCCCACACGGACTCGATCGTGCGGTCGACGATCTCCTGGACGGTGTCCATCATCTCCTCGGGCGACATGTCGCCGGGAGCGATCCTGGTCTCCCGCGTGACGCGCGCGCTCCGGAACACGCTCCAGGGCGACGAGGCCTCCGACGTGTCGGGCACCCGTTCCCCCTCGAGTCTCTCCATGAGCCAGTCGGGGAGGTGCTCGTCGTCGCGGGGGAAGTACTCCAGGTCGAGCATGTAGTCGGCGGCGTCCCGGGGCTCGTCGAACCAGGGCTCGTTGTCGTAGTCGTACCGGACCCGGTACCGGCCGGTCCGGTCGTACTCGAAGTAGGCCGTGTACCAGGTGCCCTTCCCGTGCGTGTACATGCCGGAGCGGACCTCCCGCAGTACCTCCAGTGCGGACAGCGGCGGGAGCCACCCGGTGCTCCGGCCCCCGTCGAACATGACCTCGAAGTGGGCGGACTCGGCGTCGGCGAGTCCCGAGTACACGAGCCGGAACTTGGCCCAGTCCTCGGGGGCCGTCCGCAGCAGGTCCGCTCCCAGACCGCGGAGGGATTCGTCCTGTTCGACGGGCGTCATCGCTTTTCGGGCGCTCATGTTCTCGCCTTCTAGTTGCCCTGTATGTGGCACGTGGATTTCTTGGGTGGATTGCCGTGAGGGTTGGGAAAGTTCCCCGTATGCGGCTTCCGGACGGTGTACATCCTTCCGGGTGGAATCCGATTCTGGCCGAACACACGACAAAAACCCGCGCGCGAGCCCGGCGCGGCCCCCGCATCCCTCCCGGGCACACCCGTCGGCACGGCGGGACGGTCGGTCCGCGTTTCCTTTCTTACCAGGCCAAGCGCCGCGAAACGGGCCAACAGGCGGGTGTGGACGAACTCCCGTGCCGATGGCCAGGTGTGGTCACGCCTCCACCGCCCAGGGCGACATCAAAAGGACGAAAACCCCCTCCGGCGTCGCGTGAAACGCGGTTCCGTCCACAGGCGACTACCGATCATGGACAAGCCCGGATAAGCTGCGCCCGGCAGGGCAACTGTCCGGATGCGCTCGCACGCACGCCCTGCGCGACGCGCTCCCGGCCCCTCGAACACCCGCCCCCGCTCCCCGCCCACACGGGGAAGGCCCCCACCCACGGAAAACACATGGGACTGCGACGGACCCTCCTCCCCTCCTCCTCAGCCCGGAAGAGGCCCCGGCCCCTCCTGGGCCGCGACGACGAAGGGCAGGCCAACACCCTCCTGCTCTTCGGCCTCACCCTGGCCCTGCTGGCCCTGACCCTGCTGTTCGTCAGGGTCGGCGCCGCCAACGACACGCGCTCCCGGGTCCAGACGGCCGCCGACGCCGCCGCGCTGGCCGCCGTGGGCGCCCTGCAGGACGAGGCCGCCCAGGAGATGGTCGAGGGCGGCATCCCGTACCCGTGGTTCGACGAGGAGGTCGCCGAGGGACGCGCCGAGGAGTACGCGCGGGCCAACGGGGCGGTCCTGACCGACATCCGCGCCAGCGACAACAGCCTCGGGCGGTACGGCAACATCGTGCGGGTCGAGGTGCGCGGCGCCGTCTGCCAGAGGGAGCTGGAGGAGGACGGGTCCCGGCACTGGAAC
The DNA here is from genome assembly GCF_053616335.1 of Nocardiopsis sp. NPDC055824. NCBI lineage: Bacteria > Bacillati > Actinomycetota > Actinomycetes > Streptosporangiales > Nocardiopsidaceae > Nocardiopsis > Nocardiopsis sp. NPDC055824. The sequence continues at coordinate 14,646 of NZ_JBSHDN010000149.1, read as the reverse complement.
GACGTGGTGTGCGACGGGAGCGAGGACGAGACCGACACCGTGGTCGGCAACGCCTCGGCCATCGCGATCGTCCGGGTCCCCCACGACTGCGGCGTGGACGGCGGCGTCATGGACTGCGGCGGCGGGCCGGTCACCGACGTCGAGTCGGCCAAGCGCCTGGTCGCCGTGCACCTGGTGGACCAGGAGGGCCGGTACAGGTTCGACCCGGACTCGTACTTCGGGGGCGGCGCCGTGGTGAACTGCTCCTCGCTCGGCTCCCTCCACCCCGCGATGTGCGCGGTGCACAACCGCCTCCAGGAGGAGTTCGGCGGGTTCTACATCTCCGCGGGCGGACGGCGCACGGAGCCCGGGAGCGACCACCACACCGGCCAGGCGGTCGACTACATGATGGTGTCGGACCTGGGCGCGGTGCCGACCCCGCAGATGCACCAGACCGCTGTGACGGTGATCAACTGGATCATCCCGCGGGCCAGGGAGCTGCGCGTCAAGGGCATCATCTACGACCACCACATCTGGAACGCGGCCTTCGACCCGGTGGGGCCCTGGGAGAGCGTGCGCCGCTTCCACCAGGACACCGGGAACAACACGCAGGACCACGTCGACCACATCCACCTGGCCGCGGGTGAGGGGAACATGCAGTAGGGCCGCCGCCTCCGCCGGAGGCGGTCCGGCGCGGCCGTCCACAGGCGCGAACTCCCCCTTGTCCCCCCTCCGGCCGCGGTCCAGCCTGGAGGTATGACACTCCGTGGGGTCGCCCTCCCCGACCGCTCCCTCCTCCTCCGCACACTCGCCCCCGTCCTCGACACGGTGTCCGCCACGGCGGTCGCCGCCGACGTCACCGCCGCCTACGTGTGGGGCGTGGACCTGTACCCGCGCGGCGCCCGGCCCACCCGCACCCGGCTGCACGTGTCGGTACCGCCGGGGGTGAGCACCGCCGGGGCCCCGGTCGTCGCCCACAGGGAGGTCCTGCCGCCCGCCGACACCACCGTGGTGGAGGGCGTCCGGATCACCACCCCGGCGAGGACCGCCGCCGACGTCGCCGCACGCGCCCCCTCGGTCTTCGTGGCCACGGCCCGTCTCGACGGGTTCCTCTCACGGGGGCTGGTCACCGACGACGAGATGGCCCGCGCGGCCCGGGCGCAACCGCGGCTGCGCCGGCTCCGCTCCGCGCTGTCCTACTCCAGTGCCCTGAGCCAGTCCCCCGCCGAGTCGTGGGCACGGGTACTGCTCCTGGAGGCGGGGCTGCCGCCTCCCGTCCCCCGGTGTCCGATCGCCACCGCGGAGGGCCTGTTCCACGCCGACCTCGGCTGGCCCTCCCTGGGGGTGGCGCTGGAGTACGACAGCCTGGAGTTCCACTCCTCGCGAGAGACCCTGGCCCGCGACCGCGCCCGCTACGCCGCGATGCGCGCCGAGGGCTGGGAGGTGGTCTCCGTCGGCGTGTACGACCTCCGGCGGCGCCCCGACCGCCTGGTGCGGCGCCTCCTGCACACGCTCGTCCGACGGGGCTGGTCGTGTCCACCGCACCGTCTGCGCCGCGTCCGCCGGAAGATCCGCGCCTACGCGGCACGGCCTCCCCTGCTGACGGCTCCCCCGGAGCCCTGAGACCCGGGTGGCCCCTCCGAGCGCGGTGCCCGACGCCCGCGCCCTTCCCGCCGAGTCCCCGGGGGCCGCCCGCAGTACCCCCGCCACCGTCCCCGACAGGAGAGAGGAGGCCCGACGTGGACCGGGGCAACGCCGTGATCGAGTACACGGCCCTGCTGGTCGTGGTGGCCGCCGTGGTGGCGCTCGCGGTCCAGGCACCGGTTCGGGAACTGCCCGCGGAGGTCCGCGGCGCCGTGCACGCCGCCCTGGGCCGGGTCCCGGAGGCTCCGCCCGGGGAGGCGGCCCCTCCCGGCGGTCGCTCCGGCGGAGAGCCCGGTGCGAACGGGACCGGCCGCCACGGGCTCCCCGGGAGCGGCGGAACGATCGGGCCGGACCATAACGACGAGGCCACAATCGGCCACGAACGCCTACCGGACGGTGACTGGACGCTGGATCCTGTGGCCGCGGCCGAAGCCGTCCTGCGCTGCTCGCGGGGCACGCTCGTTCCCGACCCCGTGGCTCGCGTCGACTGTGCGCTGGCGCTCCTGGGACTGCTGGAATCGGAGGTACTCGAAGCGACCGTTCTTCGTTTGGAAGCCGATGAGCTGCACGAACTCTTCTCCAGCCGTTCCTTCGCCGCGACCGGCGCGGCCCGGGTAGCGGTCCGGGCACTGTGGGAGCACGCGTCGGAGGAGGCCCTGCGAAGGCTGTCGCGGACCCGCACCTTCGGCTTCCTGGAGCCGGCTCTGGAGACGCCGCACCTGGACTGGGTGCTCCGGTTCGCCGATGCGGGGAGCGATTACGTGCATGCGACCATCGAACAGAACACTGCGTCACCGCGTCGTACCCCCCGCAGACGCAACCCGACAACGCCAGCTGACGAAGATGCGCCGCCGTCCCCCTCCGTGCCCTGGCGGGCGCGTTCCGATTCGCAGAAACGAGGCCCAGGCCGTGTCGATGCCGTCGATACCGCGCACCTCCGACTCCGAGGACCCGCCTCCGGAGGGGGGAGAGCGCCCCAACTGGCTGGTGTCCGTGCTCGTGGTCGTGGTCTGCCTCGCCGTGATCGCCAGCGGTTGGGGGGTGGCCCGGCTCACGCTGGGCTCCCCCCTGCGGCCCCTGGAGGTCGCGGACGGTCCCGAGTCGCGGCCGCCCCGGACGGGCGCCCCCTCCTCGGAGGCCGACCCGGAGGACGCCGAGTCCTACGTGGCGGTGGCCGCGGGCCTGGTGGAGGACTCGGCCGCCTTCCACATCACCTTCACCGTCGACGACGGGAGCGCCGGGCCGGAGGGCTCGCAGGCCTCTGAGGGCCGGGAGCGCCCGGACGGCCCAGAAGGCGGTGAGGGGTCCGAGGCGCCCGACCAGGAGCGGCGGGCGCCCCGGGTCCTGCCCGCCTCGGGGGGTTCCGCCGACGACGCCCGGCGTGCCGCCGGACAGCCGGCCGCCGGGGCGGTCCCGGCGGCGCCCGCGTACCCGAACGTGGCCTCCGGCCGCGGGCGCGTCATGTACGACGCCACGGCCGAGCCGGAGTTCGACCACTTCTTCACCACGACGGAGGGACAGAGCGTCTACCGCTACGACGTGGGCGACGGGCAGCTCATGATGACGGCGGACCGGGGGCTCAAGCTCCTGGATCCGCCGAGCGAGGCGGACGGCTACCTGTGTTCGCGGGGGTTCGGCTCGGCCAAGCTGCACGAGATCCTCGAAACCTCCTCCGACCTGGCCCTGGTCGGCCTGGAGGAGGTGGACCTGCGGTGGCCCGGCCAGCGGAGCACCCACAGCGCCTACCTCTACACGGGGACCTTCTCCGCCAAGGTGGGCGGCTACGACAAGGACAGCGGGGTCAACACCCTCACCCTCGTGTCGAACGCCGAGTTCGAGCTGTGGATCGACGAGCAGGGATATCCGCGCAGACTCGACTACCGGGCCGCCGGCGGTTTCGCGGAGAGCTACGAGTACCACTCGTTCAGCTGAGCCCCCGGAAGCGGGCGCGCATCGGGCCCCGGCACTGCCCCGCCCCGGGGCCCGGCGCCGACCGCCCGCGGCTACGGGGTGTCGGCGCCCGCTCCCGCCGCCACCACGTCGGGGACCGTCGCGGTGTCGTCGAGCTCGTAGGTGTAGGGCGGGTCGGGGACGGCGCCGCGCAGGTCGGGCTGGGCCGAGTCGACCAGCAGGTTGTCGCGGGTGACGACGTTGCCCGGCTCCTCGTCCTCGGGCGCCACCGAGACCGGGGTTCCGTCGAAGTAGTTGCCCTCCACCAGCACGTTGGCGTCGTGGGTGGACCGTACCCCGTACTCGGGGTTGGCCCGGTAGTAGTTGTTGAACACGTGCACGTGCTCGGCGGACCGGGCACTCGGGTGCCGGCCGGAGGTCCCGTCGAAGTAGTTGTGGTGCACGGTCACGCGGAGGGCGCCGGGCTCGTCGTCCTCGCCGCCGATGCCGATGGCCGACTCCGCGTCCCGGAAGTGGTTCCAGGACAGGGTGACGTTGTCGGCGCCTCCGGTGACGGTGACCAGGGCGGCGCCGCCGTCGCCCCCGGTGAGGGTGGAGCCGTCCACCCACACGTGGTGCGCCCCTCCGCGGACCGCCACCGCCGTCCCGTCCGACTCCAGCGCCAGATTGGCGAGGACGACGTTGCTGGAGCCGTCGACGACCAGTCTCCCGCCGGTGAGCTCGGCGCCGTCCCCCACACCCACGAGCGTCTTGTCGGAGCCGACCTCGACGGCCCCGTTCAGGTCGATGCGTCCGCTGACCTCGATGGTGAGCGGTTCCTCGTCGGAGAGGTGGTCGGAGAGCTCGTCCGCGTCGGACGCGGTGACGGTCTCACCCCCCGCTCCGCCGGTGACGCCGGGGTGGTCCTCGCCGTCGCGTTCCAGGGGCTCGCCGGCCCAGCCCACCGGGGTGCCGAACGGGTCCTCCTCCCCGGGTTCCTCCGAGGGCGGGGGGCTCGACTCGTCGGCCTCCTCCGTCTGCGGCTCGACGGCCGCGCCGACGGGGGGCTCGACGGCGTCCCGGGGTTCCTCCTCCTCGCGTGTACAGGAGACGAGGGCCGCGCAGAGCAGCACCGCCGCGGCCGCGGCGGGGATGGGGTGAGGTCTCATCGAGAGCTTTCCAGCGAGCGGGGTAACGGGGGGCGGGGGGTTGCACCCCCGACCCTGCCACAGCGGGGTTCGCAGACCCAACCCAGGGCCCGGTTCCCCCTGCGCGCGGGGCTCGTTCCGAGGGCCGGTGGCGGATCGGGGACCGCGGGCGGCTTGGCACGGCGAAGGGCGCCGGCCCCCTGTCGGGGACCGGCGCCCCGGTGTCCTTCGGCGCTCGGAGCAGCGGCTGCTCGGACCGCCGTGGGCGGTGCCGTCGCGGAGGCTACTCGGCGAGCCAGCCGATGTCCTCGTAGACGTAGCTGCCGGCGACGCCGTAGGCGCCCCAGTTGCGCAGGTTCTCGTCCATCGCGTACTGGCCGGGACGCTCGAACAGCGGGATGGTGAGGACCTCCTCCCAGATGGCGGCGTCGATCTGGTTGGCGATCTCGGCGTAGCGGTCCGGGTCGGTCTCCCCGGCCAGCTCGGAGAACAGGTCGTTGATCTCCTGGGTGGAGTGGAAGCTGGTGTTGTTGCCCCAGTCCTCCCCCGCCTCGTCGTACGGGCCGCTGTAGTTGCCCTCGGAGTCGGTGGGGTAGGGGTTGGAGCCGGTCAGGACGAAGCTGGCCATCTCGTAGTTGCCGGGGATGACGTAGTCCGAGAACAGGGCGTTGCCGGGCACGTTCTGGACGTCCACCTCGACGCCGACCTCGGCGAGCATCTCGCGGGCGATGTCGCCCTCGTCCTTGGCCAGCTGCATGTCCTCGGAGGCCACCCAGCCGAGGGTCAGGGTGTCGCCCGCCTCGTTGGTGCGGAACTCCGCGCCCTCCTCCAGGGTCCAGCCTGCCTCGTCGAGCAGCGCCGCCGCGGCCTCGGGGTCGTAGGTGCCGACCGGGTCGCTGTTGTCCTGGTAGCCGTTCTGGCTGGAGCGGAGCAGGCGGTTGACCTCGCCGGTGATGGGCCAGTCCACGGCGCCCAGGGCCACCTCGGCCATGGTGTCGCGGTTGACGGCCATGGAGATGGCCTGGCGGACGTTCTTGTCCTGGAGCATCTCGCTGCCGGCGTTCAGCGAGATGAACCGGTGGGCGTTGTCGACGGCGCGGGTGAAGTAGGTGCCCTCGCGGTCCTTCAGGAGCTCCCACGCCGCGGCGTCGTAGCCGAGGTAGAAGGCGTCGATCTCACCGTTGTTGAACGCGGTCGCCTGGCCGTCGATCGCCACGTGGGTGAAGACGATCTCGTCCAGCATGGCGGGCTCGCCCCACCAGTCCTCGTTCTTCGTCACCGTGATGCGCTGGGTGACGTCGTCGAACTCGGGGTTCGCGAACGGGCCGGCCGTGACGGGGATCTCGCCGTCGTAGCCCTCCAGGAAGAGCTCCTCGTCCTCCATGTACTCCTTGGGGTACACGATGTCGAAGAGGGCGGGCCAGTCGGCGTAGGGCTGGGAGAACTCCAGGGTGAACGAGAACTCGTCCTCGCCCTGGACGACGTCCTCGACCCACTTGTAGCCGGTGTCGGAGCCGACCTCGAACTCGCCGTCGCGCTCACCCTTGCGGGTGATGACCTGGGCCTCGTAGTCCTCCCAGGTGATGGGCTCGCCGTTGGACCAGACCGCGTCGGGGTTGAGGGTGTAGGAGACCTCCAGGCCGTCGTCGCTGACCCCGTAATCGAGGACGTAGGCCTCGTTGGGGGCGAAGCCGCCCTCGTCGTCGAACCGGGTCGGGGTCGGCATGAGGGCGCCCAGGACACGGCGCACCTCGGCCTTGTTGCCCTGGACGTGCACCATGTTGTGCTGTTCTTCGTACTCGCTGAGGGCCCACACGAAGGTGCCGCCCTCCTGCAGGTCCTCGCGCGGAGCGGCGTTGAGGTCGGACGCGGGCAGCGCGGCGACCTCCTCCTGCGCGGCGTCCGGGTCGTTTCCGTCATCGCTGCCGCAGGCGCTGGCGACCATCACCAGGGCGGCGACGGGGGCGAGATAGCGCGCCTTCCCGATTCGCATGGGGATTCCTCCTATGGGGGTGGTTCTGCCGGCGCGCGGGGCGGCGCCGGCCGTGCCTCGAAGGGCCGGGGGGGTCAGACGACCTGGCGCCGTTCCGCGTAGTGGCAGGCGGCGCCCTGGTCTCCTCCGTTGGTGGCGAGGATCTGCGGTTCGACGTTCACGCACGTGTCCTTCTCCGTGTCGGAGAGGGTGATGAACTTCTGGCACCTGGTCCGGAACCTGCAACCCGAGGGCGGGTTGGCGGGGCTGGGCAGGTCTCCGTCGAGGACGATGTGGGTACGGGCCCGCTCCTTCTCCGGGTCGGGGATCGGGATGGCGGACAGCAGCGCCTGGGTGTAGGGGTGCGCGGGCCTGGAGTAGACGGACCGGGTGTCGCCGATCTCCACGATCCGGCCGAGGTACATGACGGCCACGCGGTCGGCGATGTGCCGTACCACGGACAGGTCGTGCGCCACGAACAGGTAGGAGAGTCCCAGCCTGGCCTGGAGCTCCTCCAGGAGGTTGACGACGCCGGCCTGGATGGACACGTCGAGCGCGGACACGGGCTCGTCGAGGACCAGCAGCTTGGGCTCCAGCGCCAGGGCACGGGCGATGCCGATGCGCTGGCGCTGGCCGCCGGAGAACTCCGAGGGGAAGCGGGTGGCGTGCTCGGGGTCGAGGCCGACGAGCTGGATGAGCTCGTAGACGCGCCGGGTGACCTCGGCCGTGCCGGTCCGGTGGGCCCGCAGGGGCTCGGCGATGATGTCGAACACCGGCATGCGGGGGTCCAGGGAGCTCATGGGGTCCTGGAAGACGATCTGCATGTCGCGCCGCAGCGCGAACCGCCCGCTCTTGCCGAGCGTGGTCACGTCCTTGCCCATGACGGAGACGGAGCCGCTCTGGGGTTTCTCCAGGTCCATGATCTGCATGAGGGTGGTGGACTTGCCGCAGCCGGACTCGCCGACGAGCGCGAGGGTCTCGCCCTCGCGGATGTCGAAGTCGATGCCGTCCACCGCGTAGACCGTGCCGACGCGCCGCTTGAACACCATGCCCTTGTTGAGCGCGTGGTGCTTGACCAGGCCCTCGACCCGCAGCATCTCGGGCCGGTCCTCGCGGGGGACGTCGGCGGCCGGGACGTCGGGGATCTCCGGGACGGGGTAGATGTCCTGGGCGGTCCAGCCCCGGTCGGCGATCTCGCCGGAGCGGATGCACGCCACCCTCTGCACGCCGGTGTCGTGGACCCCGGTGCTCCCGGGCGCGGTCCCGCCGTCGGCGTGGGCGAGCCGGATGGCCTCCGCGCTCGGCTGGGAGCCGATGGCGAGCAGTTCGGGCTCGGCGGCCTCGCACTCGGGCTGGGCGATGGGGCAGCGCGGCGCGAAGGGGCAGCCGGGCGGCAGGTGGGACAGTGACGGCGGGGTGCCCTTGATGGGGACGAGGGCGCCCTGGCGGTCCAGGTCCATGCGGGGGACGGCGCCGAGCAGGCCCATGGTGTAGGGCATGCGGCTGCTGTAGTAGATCTCGTCGACGGTGCCGATCTCGACGGGGCGGCCCGCGTACATGACCAGGACGCGGTCGACGAAGCCCGCGACCACCCCCAGGTCGTGGGTGATCATGACGATGGCCGCGCCGGTCTCGTTCTGCGCGGTGCGGAGCAGGTCGAGGATCTGGGCCTGGATGGTGACGTCGAGCGCGGTGGTGGGCTCGTCGCAGATGATGACGTCGGGGTTGTTGGCCATGGCCATGGCGATCATGACCCGCTGGCGCATGCCGCCGGAGAACTCGTGCGGGAAGGACCGGTAGCGCTGGGCCGCGTTGGGGATGCCGACGAGGTCGAGGAGTTCGACGGCCCGATCGTGCGCCTTGGCCTTGGGGGTCTTCGGGTCGTGGACCAGGACGGCCTCGGCCAGCTGGTCGCCGACGGTGTAGACGGGGGTGAGGCCGGAGAGCGGGTCCTGGAAGACCATGGAGATGACCTTGCCGCGTTTGGCGGCCATCGCCCGGTCGTCCAGTCCGAGGATCTCCTCCCCGTGCAGCAGGACCGAGCCGGTGATCCTCGCGTGCTCGGGCAGCAGGCCCATGGCGGCCATCGAGGAGACGGACTTGCCGGAGCCGGACTCGCCGACGATGCCCAGGACCTCGCCTCGTCCGACGGCGTAGCTGACGCCGCGGACGGCGTGCACGTCGGGGTTGCCGTCGAACCCCGGGAAGGTGACGGTGAGGTCGGTGACCTCCAGGACCGGGCTGTCCGCGGTCCGCCCGTCTCGGGCGACGTCGGTGGCGGCGACCGTTTCGGTGCTCATGTGTTGCTGTCCCCCTAGGAGCGGCGCGACTTGGACTGCGGGTCGAGGGCGTCGCGCAGCCCGTCCCCGATCATGTTCACCGCGAGCACGAGGACCACCAGCAGGAGCGTGGGGAACATGAACATCCACCACGCCGTGGTCGCGAACCGGGAGCCGTCGGCGATGACCACGCCTAGGCTGATGTCCGGTGCCTGCACGCCCAGGCCGAAGTAGCTCAGTGCGGTCTCGCCGATGATCGCCGTGCTCACGGCGATCGTGGCGTCCGCGATGAGCAGGGACGACATGTTGGGCAGGATGTGCCGCAGGATGATCTTGTGCGGGGGGACGCCCATGTACCGGGCGGCGTGGATGTACTCGCGTTCGCGCAGGGAGATGGTCAGTCCGCGGACCATCTTGGAGGTGACCATCCAGCTGAACGCGGCCAGCAGGATGACGAGGACCAGCCAGCCGCCGTTGCCGACGAAGTGCTTGGACAGGATCGCCAGGACGACGAAGCTGGGCAGGACCAGGGCCAGGTCGGCGATCCACATGAGGCCGCGGTCGGTGAGGCCCCCGAAGTACCCGGCGAAGGAGCCGACCAGGGCGGCGACCGCCGTCGAGAGCAGGGCGACGAGGAGTCCGATGAGCAGCGACCTCTGCAGGCCCGCGGTGCTCTGGGTGAGGACGTCCTGGCCGGTGCGGTTGGTGCCCATCCAGTGCTCGGGCGAGGGCGGGTCGATGAGGGAGGTGTAGTCGCGCTCCCCCACGTCCCATCCGGTCAGGAGGGGACCGATGAAGGCGACGGCCAGCAGCAGGACGAGCATGCCGAGCCCGATGATGACGCGCCGTGTCCCCAGGAGCTGGCGCCCGATGTCCCTCAGGCGGTTGGGCGCCGGGGGCACGGCCGGTGCCGGTGCGGGCTCCGTGCTCGTTTCGGTCGTACTCATGGCGTGGTCTCCAGCCGGGCTGCCGCGGTGGTGTGCGGGGCGGTCGAGGGGCGGGACGCGCGGGCGTCGCCGTGGGTGGTGCGGGGGCCGGTCACGATCACACCCGCACCCTCGGGTCGAGCCAGGCGTAGAGGATGTCCGAGAGGAACGAGGCGGCCATGACCGTCACCGCCATGAAGAAGGAGACCGCCGCGACCACGTGGACGTCGTGCTGGGAGATCGAGTCGATCAGCCAGGCGCCCATGCCGTGCCAGCCGTAGATCTTCTCGGTGAAGGTCGCGCCGGACACCATGATCCCGAAGGTGAAGGTGAAGTAGGTGATCGTGGGGATCAGCGCGGTGCGCAGGGCGTGCTTGAACAGCGCTCTCCTGCGGGTGAGCCCCTTGGCCATGGCCGTGCGCACGAAGTCGGCGTTGAGCACGTCGAGCATCATGTTGCGCTGGTAGCGCGCGAAGGCCGCGAACAGGGAGAGGGCGAGCACGATCGTGGGCAGCAGCGCGTGGTGTATCCGGTTGAGCAGGAGTTGCCACCACTCCCCCCGGAAGCCCGCCGAGTACTCGCCGGAGAAGATCAGCAGCTGGAAGCCGACGAGGTCGTTGATGGCGGTCGCGCCCACCTGGACGCTGATCGCGATGACCACCGTGGGCACGGAGAGCACGAAGAAGGCGACTGCCGTGGAGGCCTTGTCGAAGCGCCTGTACTGGCGTACGGCGGAGTAGGCGCCGACGGCGATGCCGACGGCGGCGCCGAGGACGGTGGCGAACGTGATCAGGCGCAGCGTGACGCCGGCCTTCATCCAGATCTGGGGGGTGACGTCACGCCCCTGGATGCTCTGCCCGAAGTCTCCCTGGACCACACCGCCCAACCAGACCGCGTAGCGCTCGGCCAGGGGCGTCTCGTCGTTGAGGTTGAGGGTGTCGAGCTGGGCGTTGATGACCTCGGCCGTGGGCGGGGGCTGCATCTGCTCGAAATAACCGCGCGGATAGAGGTTGGTTGCGGCGAGCAGGTAGGCGAAACTCGTCGCGAGAAAGATCAGCACGACGTAGTTCAGCAGCCGCCTGGCCAGGAACTTGCCCAAAACTATCTCCGAACCTCACAGCCGAGCCCGACGCTTGTCCCTTGTGCGCGGTCGTGACTGAGAGCACCGAGGGTCACGGATCGGAGGGGCGCGGCGGGTGCCGCCGTTGAGCCTTCACGTTCCTGCGACCACCAGTGGGGGTTACTCCCGGTGACTACCAAAACACAATTGCATCCGGTTCACGATCAGTGACCGGAATGTCAAGAGTCTGCGGGAGCACTAGACACTCGACGGTAACCACTCCATCAAGAAAAGACAACGGTGCCCATTCGACCATCCGGATGCATCCGTTTTGTCAATCTTTACACACACAGCTTCCCGCTGACTCCCCACAGTTACCAATACACCAGTTGAGCTGCGGAAATAAACTCCAGAGCACCCCGAACGAAACAACATTCAAGCCCTCGAACTGGACATAACGCCACAAACGCGCCATCAAACATCAATAGTTAGTAACACACACGAAACCCTGACTCCTCCTACCTGCGAACGCGCACCGAACGCCCGTGCCCGCCGTGTCCCGCGCTCAGGGCACAGCGGACGCGCGAAGGCGAGGACACTCACCCTGGGTAGCGAAAGTCAGTGACGGCTGACGAGGGCGGGCACGCTCTCCCTTACGGCGGCCGCCCCGGCCCCCTCGGCGACGGGCGCCCACGGCGCGGCCCCGGCCACCACCGCCACCGGCCGCGGCACCAGGGGAGCCGCGGAGAGCGCCCCCGCCATCCCCCACCAGGCGCCCAGCGAGCGGGCGGCATCGCCCGCGGCTCCCAGGACCGTCCAGGTCACCGGTCCCGCGAGGGTCACGCCCCTCCCCCTCCGCCATGCCGCCAGGTGCGGCAGGACCAGGGCCGCCCCCGACACCGCCGCGATCCGGGCGACCCGGCGCGACCGGGCGGACCGCCCCGCGGCGTCCCCGCGCCACCGTGCCGGCGACCACGGCAGCGGCGGCCACCGGCCACCATCCGGCCCGCGCCGCGCGCGCACCCGCCCCGGCGGTGCGCACCAGGTCGAGCCCCGTCAGCCTCACCGCCTCCGCCAGCGGGGCGCGTGCCCGACCGCAGACCGCGGCCGCGACCGCCGCGCCGCCCAGGGCCCCGGCCGCCAGCGCGGCCCCGGGGCGGCCGGACGCCGCCAGGGCCAGGGCTGCCGCCCCGGCCCAGGAGACCTCGGGCCCGGCGGCCCGTCCTCCGTGGCGGCGCGCCAGGGGCCCCGCGATCGCACCGGAGGTGAAACACGCGCGCAGGTAGTCCCCCATGTCCGTGGTCGGCGGCATCCGCACACGGGACCTCGGCTCGTAGCGCACCGACCACCCGCCTCCGGCGAGGCGCCACAAGAGGTCGAGTTCGGCGGCCGGCCCCAGCCCGGGGTCCAGGTCGGCGACGGAGCGGCGCACGACCAGCACCGGGACGGGACGCAGCGGATCGTCGGAGCCCTGGTCACCGAAGGCCCCCGGGCGCGCCTGGTCGGGGGTCCCGTGCCCCCAGGGGAGGACGGCGCCGGGGTCGGCGCCGCGGTCGGGCCCGGCCCCGTGGGCGGCGACGGCCGCCACCGCCCTGCTCAGGGGGGCGGGGGTCCGGGGCCGGTCGGTGAGCGCGCGGGGCACCACGGCCGCCACCCCGGGGTCGGAGAAATGCCCCAGGGCGGTGTCCAGCCATCCGGCGGTGGGACGCGCTCCCGACTCGACCAGGGCGACGAACTCCGCGGAGCAGGCTCCCAGCGCCACCGCCCGTGCCTGCGCACCCCCGGGCGGACCGGGCACGACCCGGGCTCCGTGCCTGCGCGCGATCCACGCGCAGGCCCCGGTGGCTCCGACGACGACCGGCCGCAGTTCCGGGTGGGACGCGGCGAGGAGGCCGAGCGTGGTCTCCAGCGCGGCGGGTCCCGCCTGGCCGACGACGGCCACCTCGGCGGTGCGCCCCGGCGGGAGGGGCAGCGGACTGGGGTGGGCGAGCCCGGCCCTGATCAGGTCGCGGGCGAGCAGTCCCTCGTCCGCTCCGGCGGGGACCGCGCCGCTCAGCCAGCGGATCAGCGCGCTGACCTGGGGCGGGGCGAGGCGGACGGCCCGTGGCGGGCAGCCGCCCAGGAGGAGGTGCCCCTCGTCGGCGAGGCGGACGGAGCGGTCGATCTCGACACCGAGGCCGGGGGGAAGCGGGGAGCGGGAGGCCATGCCCCATACCTTGTCGGGTCGGACGCGGCGGACGCAAGACCGCGGGAAGCACCGGAATCAGGGAGAGCTTGACGTAATCGTTACTTGGGCTCTCGAGTCCCACGAGTCACGAATCCCCGCCGATATGCGCGCCCGCTCACCCGCCCCGTCGGGCCGAACGCCCTCTTCGGGCAGCTCAGCGGGGGTTATCCTGACCAAGCCAGGTCGGCTGGGTTTCCGGGGAGGCACAGAGCGTATGCTGATCGCGAATACGCCCTTCAGTGTCGTAGGGCACATCCGCTACCAGACATGAGCATGCAGCACGGCCCGCCCCAGGCCCCACCACCGTCCCCGGGGAAGCCAAGCGGCTTCTCACCCAACGCCTGTCGCCGCCCTTGCGCAGCAGTCGTGGCACAGTCCCGCTTCCCTCCCTGCTCCAGGGGGCTCCGCCCTGTGCGTCCGCTCCGCGCCGTGACCCGTCCCCACGGGCACGGACGCCTCGAGGACCCGGCGCTGCGTTGCCCTGCCCGCCGCGAACACACGTCATCGGGGAGCGAACCCAATGTGTGAGACCGCAGCATCCCAGAGCTCTCTCGGACCCCTCGTCGCGCGCCACGCGCACGGCCCCGCCCACAGGACCCGTCCCCCGTCGCCGGACGCACTCCCGGCCCCGGTCCCTCCGCCCAGTCCCTTACACAGTCCGGCGAATCACATGGAAGACGAGATACCCCACAGCACCGGCACCGCCCGCAGGCCCGCGCGGCGACGGTTCCCGGGGCTGCCGAGCCAGATCGCCTACGCGAGGCGGTTCGTCGCCCGGCAGCTGGCCGCCTCACCCGAACTCACCACGGCGACGCTGCTGACCAGCGAGCTCGCCACGAACGCCATCACGCACAGCGCCTCGGGCCGGGCGACCGGCAAGTTCGAGGTCAGCGTCCACCTCGCCCCCGGGTGGGCGCGCGTGGAGGTGCGGGACCTGGGGAACAGGGTGGAGGCGCCGCAACCCCAGCACCGGGACCCCTACGACACGGCCGAGCACGGCCGTGGCCTGGACCTGGTCGAGGCGCTGTCCAGCAAGTGGGGAACCGAGCCCCGCGCCGACGGGATGGGGCGCAGGGTCTGGTTCGAGCTGGTGTGGGACTGCGACACCGACCCCGTGGACGCGGCGGAGTAGGGGTTCGAGCGGGCGGCCGCTCCGTCACGCCGCCCCGGCCGCCAGCGAGCGCGGGCCCGCCGTCACCCCTCGGTGCCGGCCCCCTGCTGCTCCTGCGCACCACCGCCCTCGGTGGGCGCGGGGAGCCGGTATCGCTCGTAGAGTTCGCGCGCGTAGTCCTTCGCCTCCTGCGACGGCTCCTCGCCCAGCTCGTCGCGGACCAGGTCGTCGAGGCTCTTGTTCGTTTCTGCCATGTGTCGCAGCCTGCCTGTAGTGCGCGGATTGCACAAATCGCCGCTCCGGTGACGGAGAGGGACGACCGATAAGTCCTACATAGTAGGCATTTCGGTGGCATCGCCCGGTTTCCCCTGGACAGACATCGCACGACGGGGCCCGCCGGCGTTCCGGCG